>JALSPE010000105.1 GCA_026986085.1 Campylobacteraceae bacterium
GTCTATTTAAATCTTATTACTATAGTTTAAACTTTTTAACCTCGAATAAATTCGAGAGTCAAAAGTGATTTTTAATTACCATAACATAAAATATGTAATAGCTTAACTTTTGTCTGTTTTGATATCTCTTGATATTGTATATTGATTTTTTTAGTATCTGTCACAATGGCACTGTTTAAATAGAAGATTAAATCTGTTTATATAAGAAGAGTATTATAAAAACCCGAGTGGCCGTATAGTTTGCTGGTGTCGGCCCTGATAAGCCAACGGTGGAGGAGAGAGCAAGCCTTTAGGGGGCAACTTCTCGCTGACATCAGTCTAGCTCAAACGAAGCCACCCACTCACAGGCTTGACTACTAGTCCCCCAAAAGATTATATGTTGGACCCCATTTGCAATTTAGCGAACCACTCAGGCAACCTAAAAATTAAATTAATTTAATAAACTAATTTAATTTTTTAAAATGTAATTAGATTATATCATATTTTTATAATTTTGTAAATTAATTGAGAACAAAAATAGATATTTTTAGAGAGTTTTTGCCTTTTTAATACAAGAGCTTATAGTTGGAGTATCAGCAACAATAGCATTAACATTTAATGGCAGTTTTTTTAGAGTGCTATCTCCAATTACTACTGCTGTTAAATCATCTCTCCACTTAAAATTTTTAAAGAAACAATCTATTGTAGATGGAGAGGTAAATATAATTATAGAGTTTTGTTCCAACTCTTTGTTATGGTGAGTTACACAAGTTGTCTCATATATTATCTCCTCTTTTATCCAAATACCTTGAGACTCTAAATATCTCTTTGAATCAAATGATACAACTTTTGGTCTTATGTATAGAAGTTTTCTATCTTTAAAGTGTTTTAATACCCCTTTTGCCAACTCTTCTCCATAGTAGTTTTCAGGCTGATATATAACATTGGCTCCAAAGGAGAGTGCAACTTTTTTTGTAGCAGAACCTATTGTGATTACTGGATATTTTATCCAATTTTTATCTAACTTTTGAGTATAATAGATTGCTTGTTTTGATGTAAATATAAGTGTGTCAGAGTCTTGATAATCAATACTATTTTTAATTAAAGAAAATTGTATCATAGGTAAAGAGCTTACTCCCTCTACCATCTTAGGAGAGCAAAGATATATATTTCTACTCTTTTTCTTCACAATTTGCATTACCCTCAAAAAACATTACATTTAACTCTTCATCATCATGTGGGTCAAAATGTGGAGTGATAACCCAACCTTTTTTTGGCTCTAAAGATGATATTTTACATATTAATTTATCACCAATACGATGAGCCTCTTCAAGTGTCATAGTTGGTTCTAAAACTAGATGAAACTCAACATAGTTATGAACTCCATCTGTTCTTGTCTTTAACCAGTGATACCCTCTAACCTTTTTACAATTTGCTATTATTTCACCAATTTTTGCAACCATATCTGAAGGCAATGATCTATCTAATAGTATCAATACCCCTTCGCTAATAATTTCATAAGCTGAGTATATAATATAAGCTCCAATTAATAGACCAAAAATTGCATCAATAAAATCAAATCCGGTAATAGATACCAAAAAGAGTGATAGTAAAACTGCCCCATTGCTCAAAAGGTCTGTTTTATAATGCAAGGCATCTGATTTTACTACCATACTATCTGTCTCTTTTGCAATGCGTTCTAAATATTTTACAAGCAAAAATGTAACAATTATAGATATAACCATTACACCAACAGAAGCACCAAGCATTTCGGTATTTTTACCTTTGACTATTTTAACTATTGCTTCATATATTATATAGAGTCCAGAGATAGTAATAATTGTCCCCTCAATTACAGCTGCAATTGCCTGAATTTTACCCTTACCGTAGTTAAAGTTTTCATCTGGATTCTCTTCAGCTTTTTTAATTGCAAAGAAGTTAAATACCGATACAGCAGTATCTAAAATCGAATCTATTGCCGAAGCCATAACAGCAACAGAACCACTAAGTATCCCAATTACCAATTTAACAATGGCTAAAAATGTAGCAACAGCAGTAGCTACAACTGTAGCACGACGCTCTTTAGAAAAACTCTCAATTTTTTTAATTAAATCCATATAAATCCATTTTTTTTCTTATTCTATCATATTTTACCTATAAATAATTGCATGTTATTACCTATTGATATTAAAATTTAGATTAACACTTAAAGTTGCATTAGAGTTAATAGTGTTTGGAGGTGGTGGCAATGGAAAGCTCCTTTTAAGAGCCTCAATAGCAGCATTTTTTAGTAGTATATTTCCTTTTAATGCTCTATATGATATTAAATATCCATTTTTAGATATAGTAAACTCTATCTCTACACTCCCTTCTATACCTCTTTTGATTGCTCTTTGAGGATAAACTTTGTTTGCATTTATTACTCTTCTTACTTTAATAAAATATCTACTTTGTAAACTTTTATCAATTCTACTTACACTTGAGTAGCTTCTTTTAATAGTTGATTTATTATTAAATATTTTTTTACTTTTGGCTTTTTTCTTGGGGTGTCTATTATATTTTTTATCTTTTTTTAAAGATCTATTTTTATTAATATTATTTTTTCTACTTTTTTTATAATACTTTTCGCGTAATTTATTTTTAATAGTAGTTTTAATTGATTTTTTAATACTCTTTTTTTTAACTTTTTTTATAATATTATTTTCTTTTTTTTTGGTTTGTTCTAATTTATGAAAAACTTTTTTAGCAACCTCCTCTTTTATCTCTTTGCTTTTTTGCTTCTTTAACTTTTTTTTAATCTTTTTTAATGGGGTCTCTTTTATTGACTTTTTATACTCTTTAGGATTTAGACTCTTTTTTTCAATCTTTTTATATACTATATCAATCTTTACTCTTTGCAGACTCTTTTTTGCAATATAGGTAGTTTTGTTATAAAATAATATATATATTAAAATGAAAATAGAGCTAAATATAGATAGAGTAACAGTAAAAGATTTTATATATCTACTCATCTTTTAGTGATAACTCCTAAGTTTGTGTAGCTATTATCTTTTAGGATATCAATAACTTTAACAAAGTTATCAAATTTTGCTTCTTTATCGCAATTTATACCAATTGGTATATCTTTTTTATACTTTAAAAGTTTATTTGACAACTCATTTATCTCTATCTTATCTTTGTTAAAAAAGAGTTCCCCATCTTTTTTAATAGATAAAGTTATCTCTTGGACTTTTTTTATCTTTGTAGAACTTTTGGCTTTGCTTAAATCTACTGGTATTACACCTTTAGATACAAATGAAGCCGTTGTTAATACAATTACCAAAAGAACAAGCATAACATCAATAAAAGGAACTACATTTATTGAATCAAACTTTTTAATTTGCACCTTTTTTCTCCATATCCCAAGTGGATAATAAAACCTCTATTTTTCTAACTAAATGGTTGTAAAAGAGTATCGCAGGAATAGCTACAAAAAGCCCCATAGCTGTTGCTTTAAGTGCAAGAGCAAGAGAACTCATAATATTTTTTAAATCAATTTCACCACTAATTCCCATAGTATAAAAAGTAATAATAATCCCAAGCACAGTCCCTAAAAGCCCAATATAAGGTGCATTTGCAGCAAAAGTAGAAATGATTGTAATATTTTTTGTTAAGTCAATCTCAAGAGCCTCTTTTTGATTGTATTTAGATATATCTACACTTTTTAAAAAAAGAAGTCTCTCAATATAGAAAAAGAGAGTCAAAAAAGCCATCACACCTAAAACTCCAACTACTCCATAATCTACTAAATTACTTATTATTTTTATATCCATTTATACTCCTTGCCTTTTAATGAAGAACTATCTCGATAATAAATTGGCTAAATCTTTTGTCTTATTTGAACTTTGAAGAGCAATTTTTAGAGTCATTGTCAGCACTACTGCAAAAAATGTTCCAACTATGCCAAATATCCAGCCCCAAAGTATCAAAGAGAAAAATATCACTGCTGGAGATAGATTTAATCCATCTCCCATAATTTTTGGTTCAATTATATTGGATATCGATATATTTATTACAAAATATATTACTCCCAATATTATAGTTGTTTCTAATCCATATGTAATTATAGCTACTAAAAGTGCAGGAATTGATGCAATTATTGAGCCAACTACTGGGATAAAATTTAAAATAAAAGCTAAAAAACCAAATAGAAAAAAGTATGGCATATCATAAAAGTATAAAGAAATTCCCACCAAAAGACCAGTTAGTAAACTTGTAAAAAATTTAATAATAAAATATTTTTGCACACTTGCTATAAAGCTGTTAAAATCTATTGATTTTATGTTAAGAGTATCAATTTTTTTAGAAAAGTTTTTTGATTCAAATAATAAAAAGCTAACACCAATAATTACAATGAATAATCCACTAAAGATACTTCCAGCTTTTGAAAAAAAGCCTTTTAGAATTGAAACAAAATCTATATTTTTAATAATATTTGTATCTATTGTATAGTTATACCTTGATAGAAGTTGATTTAAGTTATTTAATAGTGATATCAATCTATCTTTATAAAGAGGCAAGTTGCTTGTAAATTCAGATGTAGAATTGCTGACTATGTAAAATATTGATGTAAATATTAATACAAATCCACTCATAGTTATAATATAAGCTATAATAGTTGGTAATCCCCTATTATCAAAAAATCTAAATATTGGAGCGATTAGAATAGTGAAAAATATAGATAAAATTAAATATATCAAAATTGGTGATAGATATTTTAATCCAAATATTACTATAATAGTTGCTGCTAAATAAAATAGTGCTATTGTTTACCCTTTGTAGCTAATTTTAAAACTATAAAGCCTATAGATGCAGATAGAAATGTTCCTACTAATATAGCTAATTTATCTGCAGAGTTATAGATAGTTGGGTCATCATATGCTAATGAGTCTATAAAGAGACTCATTGTAAATCCAATTCCAGTTAAAATTGCTACTCCATATAGTTGAAGCCAAGTAGAATCATCAGGTAGTTTTGCAATTTTTAGTTTAATTGCCAAAAAGCTAAAACCAAATACCCCAAGTTGTTTTCCTACAAATAATCCAAGTGCAATACCAAGAGGAACGGGAGTAAATAGTGACTCTATAGATAATCCTTTTAAACTAACACCTGCATTTGCAAAGGCAAAAAGTGGTAATATAAAAAATGTAACTACCATGTGGAGCTCTTTTTCCATCTCTTTTGCCATAGAAAACTCTTTTCCACTTTCATCTTTTGATTTAAGTGGTATCAAAAATGCTAAAGCAACTCCAGCTAATGTAGCGTGAACACCAGATTTTAACACACTAACCCATAAAATTATACCCAAAATTATATATGGAGAGCGTTTAGATATACCCATTCTATTTAAAATAAAGAGTCCAAGCAGTGCAATAGAAGCAATAGAAATAGAGAGTATAGATAGTTTTGCTGTGTAAAAGAGTGCTATAATTATAATAGCACCAAGGTCATCTATAATTGCTAGGGCCATTAAAAATACTTTTAAAGACAAAGGAACTCTTTTGCCAACAAGCGATAATATACCAAGAGCAAATGCAATATCGGTAGCAGTTGGAATTGCCCAACCATCTTTTGCTATTGCATCACTTCCGTTAAGAGATAAAAAAACAAGTGCAGGAACTATCATACCACCAATTGCAGCAATTATTGGAAGAGTTACTTTAGATAGAGATGATAGATGCCCCTCTATTACCTCTCTTTTAACTTCAAGACCTACAAGAAAGAAAAATATTGCCATTAAGCCATCATTAATCCAAAGAAGCAAAGGCTTTGCAATTTCAAGATTTCCAACTTGAATTTTTAGAGGTGTCTCCAAAAAAGAGTTATAAAGTGTTGATAGAGGAGAGTTTTGTAAAATTAGTGCTAAAAAAGTAACTATTATTAAAATAATCCCACTACTTGACTCTTTATGTAAAAAATCTTTAATATTCAAAATATTCCTTTTTAGAATAATTGTATCTAAAAGTTATAAAAATTTCAATAGAAATAAAGTTAAATCAAAAATCTTTGAGAACTTTAAATTTATATTATTTCTACAATAAATATTTATATAGTATTAGCAAAAAATATTACAAATAATAAAAATTATTAATTAATTTATTTTTTCTTAAGCTTCAAACTGCTACAATTTCTTATGGAAAAAAATTATCCATTAAAAAATATTTTATTAAGGAGTAGAAGATGGCAAGAGTTGGTAACTCAATTATTAAAGGTATTGAGGTAGATGAAGTTATAAGACTACTAAACAAAGCTTATGCTGATGAGTGGTTAGCATACTATCAATACTATATCGAAGAGAAAGTTGTAACAGGAATTATGAGTAAATCAGCAGTAACTGAACTTGCAGAACACGCTGCCGATGAGTTAAGACATGCAGATATGATTGCAAATAGAATTATGCAACTTGGGGGAACACCTCTTCTTAACCCAAAGGAGTGGTTTACGCATACAAATTGTGGATATGAAGAGCCAAAAGATTTTGATGTGGTGGCAATTTTAGAAGATGCTATCAAGGGTGAACAGTGTGCAATTAAAACTTATAGCAGTATTGTAGATTTAACACGCGATAAAGATATTGTAACTTACGATATTGTAAGCCAAATCTTGGCAGACGAGGTAGAACACGAAGAGGATCTTCAAGCTCTTAAAGATGATATAACAGATTTTGTTGAACAAGTTAAAAAAAGTATTAAATAAAGGAAAACAGATGAAACAATATGAAACTTACAGATGTAACAAATGTGGCAATGAGGTAGAGGTTCAAAATGTTGGTGGTGGAACATTGGTTTGCTGTGGGCAAGAGATGGAGTGCATTACAGATAATCTTACAGCAGTTAATTTAATGAAAGCATTTGCCGGAGAGTCTATGGCAAGAAATAAGTATGAGTTTTTCGCAGAGATTGCATTTAATGAGGGCT
>JALSPE010000106.1 GCA_026986085.1 Campylobacteraceae bacterium
TGGATGAGTTTGAGCAAAAAATTGAAAAGTTAGAAGAGGAGCTATCTAAAAAAGAGGAGAAATATACTAAAGTTAAGAGTGATTTTGATAAGTTAGATACAATAATAAAAAGTAAAGAGATAGAGCTTGAAAAGTTAAAAAAAGAGATAGATAAAAAAGATAAAATATTTAATAATAAGCTTAAACAAAATACCTTTAGTAAAGAAGAGTTTTTAAATATAATCAACAAAAAAGATATGCTTGAGAGCTTAGAGAAAGAGGCAAATGAGTTAAGAGAAAAAGAGCAAAATATTATATCTTTAATTAAGGAAACAGATATAAATATAGCCAAATTAGAAGATGAGCTAAAGGGCTTAGATGGCGAAGATATAGAGCTAGAGTTAAATAAAGCAACAAGCCAAAAAGAAGAGTTACTAAGAGAGATAGGAGCTATATCTCAAGAGTTAAAAACGAATAAAAAAGCAAAAGAGAGACATAAATCAACGCTAGAAAAGATTGAGTTAATAGATAAAGAGCTTACAAAATGGGAGAGGCTAAATGAGCTTATAGGCTCTAGCGATGGTAAAAAATTTAGAAACTTTGCACAAGGCTTAACTTTTGAAATAATGATTAGCCATGCAAATAAGATTTTAGAGAAGATGAGCGATAGATACTACCTTCTAAGAGATAAAAGCAACCCTTTAGAGCTAAATATAGTAGATTTATATCAAGCTGGAGAGGTTCGCTCTGTTAAAAATCTATCTGGTGGAGAGAGTTTTATAGTTAGCTTATCACTAGCTCTTGGTCTATCTAGTATGGTTAGTAAAAAAGTAAAAGTAGATTCACTATTTTTAGATGAAGGCTTTGGAACACTAGATGAAGAGTCAATGGAAACAGCCCTCTCAACACTATCTACACTTCAGGCTGAGGGTAAACTTATAGGAGTTATTTCACACATTCAAACAATAAAAGAGAGAATATACAACCAAATATCACTACACCACAACAGTAATGGAAAAAGCACAATTAGTGGGGTTGGCGTAAGGAGAGTTGAGTAATTATTTAGCTAAAATTTATAAAGAATATTTTTAAAAATTTTACTCATTAAAATCACATTAGACAACCTAAAGCTTTGCAATACATAAGAAAAGACTGGGTTTGGGTACAAAAGTTAAGTTAGTAAATGCTATCATTTTACATTATAGTATTATCGAGTAAAAAATTAGCACTATTGTGGTAGTTAATGTTCATAATATTACAGAGGTATAAAAACTTAAAACAGATACAATTAACATTTGCCTAATACTTAATATAGCTCATAAGGATAATTCAAAAGTATAAAAAGGCTAGAAGGGTTAAACATAAAGGCTTATTGTTCATCAGATGAAATGGAAACTAATGAGCATATTAACATGAGAAAAAATACATAAACATAGAGCTTTGCATCGATTAGATATTTCAATACACTAAATTAAAAGGAACTATATGGTTACAGAAGAGGAGATACTTTTAAGAATTCAAAAAAATCCAAGCGAACATCTTGCAGAGTATGATTTGGACTATTATCGTGCATATAGATTAGGATACGAACTTGCACTTTGCGAAAATGGAGTTAGTGAAATTAACATTATAGTGCCAACTGATAAGTTTGAACAATATTTAAAAGACAAATACAAAATTAAAGAGTACCCTTGCAACATAAGATATGATTCTTATTTGGAACTTATAACTTCATCTAAAAAAGAGTATTTTGATTTATATATTTCAGAAAAATTAAATGCCTCCAAAAGTTTTAATATCCAAAAAGAAACAATAAAAATAGCATCCAAAAAAAACTATACATCTAGTGATTACTTTGAAAATATTACTAAACGACCAGGTATGTATTTTGGGAATAATTTTAGTTCTTTACATTTAGGTTCTTTTTTTCTAGGGTATGAATGGGCGATAAAAGATTACGATTTGAAAAAAACATTTTTAACTAAAAATTACTCTAATTTTCAAGCATGGTATGATACTAAAGCTCCTTTTGCAATTGGGTATCCATGGTATAAAACAATGCTTATTCAAACATTGCACAGTTACAATCATAGTTTTTACTGTTTTATACAAGATTATTCAGATTTTCTAGAAGGTAAACCTAGCAATTATAGATTAAAAGAAAGTGTAAATATTGCTTTTGAAGAGCTTATGAAAGATTTAGATAAGTAATAATAAACACAATAAAAATAAAATTAAAATTAAATTTAGGGACTATAAAAACAACTGTGTAAATACAAAAATAAACCAGTATGGTAAAATATAAACTGGTTGTTAAAATATAAAGGATTTACAGAATGAAATATATAAATAAAGAAGAACAGACCCTAATAGATGGAACAGAGGATTTAATTATTTTACTCTATACTAAATAAGATAAGAGAAAAACTCTTACCCTAAAGATTATGCAGAAACTACAGATACTCTTTTTTTATCTCTAGTTTTGTTATCGAATTTAACTACACCTTCGATAACTGCAAAGATTGTGTGGTCTTTACCCATCATTACACCTTCGCCTGGAACTACTTTTGTTCCTCTTTGACGAATAATAATATTACCAGGGATTACCTTTTCGCCACCAAATTTTTTAACACCTAAACGACGACCTGCTGAATCGCGATTGTTCTGAGTTGATCCTTGACCTTTCTTGTGTGCCATTTTATCTCCTTAACTTATGCTATTTTAGTAATTCTAACTCTTGTGAAGTCTCTTCTGAAACCTCTTTTAACTTTAGAATCTTTTCTTCTTCTCTTTTTAAAGATAACAACTTTTTTATCTCTACCTTCGTTGATAACTTCACCTTTAACTACAGCACCATCTATCAATGGTGTTCCAACTTTAAGCTCACCATCATCTAGTGCCAAAACCTCTTTAAACTCAACTTCTGATTTTGGCTCTAAATTCATATTGTCAAAACAGATGATATCACCTTCTTTAACTTTAAACTGTTGCCCGCTTGCTTTGATAATTGCATACATATTTACCCTTTAATTTCTCTCATAGACTCAATTAGTGCGAAATTCTACCTAAAATGTAATTAAATATATTTTAAAAAGATAGTAAATTTATAAAAAACTTATTATTGATGCAGTTATAGCAACATTTAAGGACTCTACACCTCTATTCATAGGTATTTTTACTCTTATATTTGCCAACTCTGATATCTCTTTGCTAACACCCCTACTCTCATTACCTAAAATAAATATATCTCTATTTGTCTCTTTTAAATCAAAAATAGATATTTTTGTATCTAAAGTTAATGATATTAAATTACTCTTGATACTTAACTCTTTTAGTGCTTTATGTAGAGAATCAACTTGCACTATTGGCATTTTAAATAGAGTTCCAGCACTCGCTTTTATAACAAGAGGTGATACAATAGATGCAGTTGCTTTTTTTTGTAATAAAATTGCATCTATATTACCAGCTGTTGCAGAGCGAATTATCATACCTAAATTTTGAGGATTTTCTATACTCTCTAGAGCTAAAATTCTAAAATTTTCTCTACTTTTTATATACTCTAAGGGTTTTAGATTATCCAAAATCAAATCTAGTGCTACGCCTTGATCTTGCTTTGAGTTTTTAGATATACGGCTTAATAGCTCTTTTGTATGATATTTAATCTCTATATCTCTATTTTTAGCCAATTTTACCATTTTAGCTATCTTATCTGAACTTTTGTTACTTTTTGAGAGATGCAAAGCGTATATATTTAAGTCAAAATTTTCTAAAGCTTCTATAACAGGATTTCTTCCATAAATTGTTAAAATATTTTTTGGTAGCATTAGAGGATATCTCTTAATACAATAGCATAGTGCATTACAAAAAGATTTAAAAAGAAAATTAACATAGATGAGCCACGAGATAGTATCTGCTCTACTTTTGTTCTCTCTTTGCCATTTGTTTTATATGCAATAACAAAGTGTATAACTGTAGCAATTGTTAATATTAAAACTAAAATAGATTTTTTAACTACTGCATCTGATATTGCAGATCCATTAGGATTTAGTATTAATTCAAATAGATTATAGTATCCACCAAGCACAAAACCTGTTGTTAGCAGAGCAATAAGTGCGATAACTTCAAACCAACCAAATATTGGACCAACATGTGGATATACCTCTTGCTGTGCTTTTTTGTCACGAAGTGTGATGCCTAGTATAAACATAAATACAGAACCACCTATCCACGATATAGCCATAATTAAATGGATATGGAATGCTATCTCTTTAAGTAACATATTTCCCCTAATTATCAATTTTTAACACAGCCATAAATGCCTCTTGTGGAACTTGAACTTTGCCTATTGATTTCATTCTTTTCTTACCAGCTTTTTGTTTTTCTAAAAGCTTTCTTTTTCTTGTTATATCTCCACCATAGCACTTTGCAGTAACATTTTTACCCATAGATTTAACATTAGTTCTAGCAATTATGTTATTGCCAATACTTGCTTGAATTGCAACTTCAAAGAGTTGGCGTGGTATTAACTCTTTTAGTTGTCCTACAAATGCCAAACCTCTAGTTCTTGCTTTCTCTTGTGGCACTATAATTGAGAGTGCATCTACAACTTCTCCAGCAACTCTAATATCTAATTTAACCAAATTGCCCTCTCTAAAGCCTATTGGTTCGTAATCAAAACTAGCATACCCTTTTGTGGTTGATTTTAATTTATCGTAAAAATCCATAACTATCTCGTTCATAGGTATATCATACTCTAAAAGAACTCTATTTTCATTAAGATAATCCATCTTAACTTGAATTCCCCTTCTATCATTTAAAAGCTTAATTAAATTACCTACAAATTCATTTGGTGTCAAAATTGTCGCTTTAACATATGGCTCATAAATTTTATCTATCTTAGAGGCATCTGGCAATTCACTTGGATTTTGCACTACAATTTTTTCTCCATTTGTTTGTAATACTTCATAAACAACGGTTGGAGCTGTAGCGATTAAATCTAAATTAAACTCCCTCTCAAGACGCTCTTTTACTACTTCCATATGTAGCATACCTAAAAAACCTACTCTAAATCCACTACCAAGGGCAAGTGAACTCTCTGGCTCAAATGTTAGTGCTGAGTCATTTAATTTTAATTTATTTAGAGCATCTCTTAACTCTTCAAACTTATCTGTCTCTATTGGATATATACCTGCAAATACAAATGGTTTAGCTGGTTCAAACCCAGGAATTGGCTCTGCTGTAGGGTTTTTAGAATCGGTAATTGTATCTCCAACTTTCAATCCTTCTACCGTTTTTAAGCCCATTACCACAATTCCAATTTCACCTGTTTCTATAGCTTTTGTTTTGATTGGAGCTATTGGGTTTGGATACATTAAATCTAATACTTGATGTTCCTCTTTCGTTCCCATTATTTTGACCATTTGTCCTTTTTTAATAGAGCCATCAAAAACTCTAACAAGAGCTAATGCTCCAAGATAGTTATCGAACCAACTATCGTAAATTAGAGCTTTTGTAGGTGCATTTTCATCCCCTTTTGGTGCAGGAATTTTATCTACAATTGTATCTATTAACTCTTTGACACCTGTTCCATTTTTAGCAGAAACTAAATTGTGTTCTGTGCAATCTAACCCTATTGCCTCTTCTACTTCTGTTAAAACTCTATCAGGATCTGCACTTGGCAAGTCAATTTTATTTACCACTGGCAGTAGCTCTAACTCATTATCTAAAGCTATATATACATTTGCTATAGTTTGTGCTTCAACTCCTTGAGCTGCATCTACAATAAGCAATGCCCCCTCACTAGAGGCGAGTGAACGGCTAACTTCATAACTAAAATCTACATGCCCTGGAGTATCTATTAGATTAAGAATATATATTTCACCATCTTTTTCATAAGTTAATCTAACACTTTGGGCTTTAATTGTAATTCCACGCTCTTTTTCAATATCCATAGTATCCATAACTTGAGCGCTCATTTTTCTGTCGCTAACTGCTCCACACTCTTGAATAATTCTATCAGCAAGTGTAGATTTACCATGGTCAATATGTGCTATAATAGAGAAGTTTCTAATATTTTGTTGTGGAATAGTTTTAGACATTTTTTACCTTAAAAATTAAATAGTGAATTAACACTCTCATTATTATTTATTCTTCTGATTACTTCACCCAAAAGTGGTGCAGTGCTTAAGACTTTAATCTTGCTAGACTCTTTAGATAGTGGTATTGTATTTGATACTATCAATTCATCTATATCTCCATTTTCTATTCTGTCATATGCAGGACCTGAGAGAACTGGATGTGTGCAACATGCCATAACAGATGTAGCACCTTTTGTCTTTAGTGCCTTTGCACCCTTAACCATTGTTCCAGCAGTGTCAATCATATCATCAATCAAGATTACATCTTTGCCTTCTACTTCACCAATTATATTCATAACCTCTGCTTCATTTGCTTTTTGACGGCGTTTATCAACAATTACCATATCGAGTCCTAAACGCTCGGCAAAATATCTAGCTCTAGCTACTCCTCCAATATCAGGAGATGCAATAACAGGATTGGCAAAATTTTTAGATTTAATATAATCTATAAATAGGGAAGCTCCATATAGATTATCAACAGGTATATTGAAAAATCCTTGAATTTGAGAAGCGTGCAAATCTATAGTTACAACTCTAGTAATCCCTGCTACTTCAAACATATCTGCAACTAATTTAGCTGAAATTGGCACTCTAGGGGCTGCTTTTCTATCTTGTCTAGCATAGCCGTAGTATGGAACAACTGCTGTAATAGACTTTGCAGATGATCTTTTAAGTGCATCTACCATAATTAAAAGTTCCATCAAATTTGCATTTGCAGGAGCAGAGGTTGGTTGAATGATATATACATCTTTTCCACGAACAGATTCGGCTATTTGAATATTTATCTCTCCGTCTGAAAATCTATTAATTGTAGCAGATGAGAGTGGCATATCTAAATAATCAGCTACTTCTTGAGACAAAGTAGGATTAGCAGTTCCTGAAAAAATCATATAGTTACTCATAAATTACCTTTAATTGTTTTTTTGAAATTTTACTAAAATATTTATATCATCTTGCTATTTTTTGGGCAATTTCTATAACTACTTTGGTAAAAAGTGTAGATAAGTTATTCACTATACTTTTTGAATCTTTTTTAGACGGCTCTTGTTTTATAAAGTTTTTAGATACAAGCAAATTGCCATTAGCATCTTTTATATAGTAGCTACCAGATACTACTGCTTCTGCATCTTTATATATAAACTTATCTAATACTATCTCTACAATATACCCTTTTTTCTCTTTTATATCCCATGGATATAACCAAACATTTGGATTATTTAATGAACTCTTTAATATAGCAATACTCTTTTGTGTTAATAGCTCACTAGGAGGAGCTACAAAATTAGAATTTGCCTCAGTAACTTTAGAGCCTTCTTGAATTAATATTTTATCACTATTTAAATAGTTTGGAACTTCTATTTTTTTTACACCTATTTGGGTTTTAATTGTAGCAACTACTTTTAAATTATCAGATGGCAAAAGGTAACTACTGCTTTTTGAACTGCAACCTGAAATAGTTAAAATTACTAAAATTACATATAAATATCTCATAATCAATCTCCGAATATTAGTGAGTTTGGTTTTTTATTTAATTTATGCAATAACCTATTTGTCTGCTCTGTAGTGTTATGCAACTCTTTTAATGTAGCATCTAATTTATCTCCAAATAGAGAGTTAGAGCTATACCCATTTAGCATCTTTTTGGTGCTATTTAGTGTCTTTTTAAATTCAATTAATGTTTTATTTAAATTACCACCTATTGCATTAAAATCTCTGCTAGATACAATCTTTTCTATACTTTTGATTGTTTTATTAGAGCTTTTTATCAATTTGTTAGTGTTATCTAAAACTTTACTTAGCTTATCTATTGGCGTTTTAGATTTATCTAATAGAGTATTTACTTTATCTACAGTTTTATCTAACTGTAGAGCCTCTAGTTTTTTGGCAATATTTGTTAAAGTTGCCATTAAGCCAACTTTTTCTAAATCTTTTGTTGGAAAGATATATGCGTTATACTCTTTATCTTTTATCCATTTAAATTCTGTTGCATTATCTTCTGTTAATATAATAGATGCCCTATTTAGTAAAAAGTTACTCTTTTCTAGTTTTGCAACAATACCACTTTTTGCCAACTCTTTAAAGTTTTTAAATCCATCACTTTTAGAGGTGCTAAAGTTTGCAAAATCTATCCCTCCTAAACACTTTGCTTCAAAATTCTTTAAATTTTTGTTATATTTTATTTTAAGCCTCTTTAACTCACCAATTTTAAAACCTTTGTATATAATATCTGCATCACTATCAAGAGATGATACATCTCCTTTAAATTCAAATACAAAATTTTTAATTTGTGGTTTAGAGAGCCCTACTCTTGTATTTTTTGCATCTGCCAAGCTTCTGTATAGTTTAAATATTTTATCAACTCCCGAGCTATAATTTTTATCAAAAGATGTATCAAAAGATATTCCACCCATTACCAAAGTTGGAAGTGGAGCTAAGTTAAACTCTACTCTATTGTAATTTAACTTTAAATCTACAATAGATTGAACCCAAAATTTTGTAGAGCTATTTACTAAATTTCCATACTTCTTATATATTTTTACCAATATAGAGATATTTTTATTTGAAGTATCTAAATCTATCTCCCCTATCTCTCCGACTTGCTTTCCTTTATAGTAGATTGGTGTTCCCTTTTTAACATTTACAGGAAATGAGCTAGATATAGCATAGTATCTATCATCACCTATTTCAACATACTCACTCTCTAAACCTACAAATTTAGTAATTTTCTTCTCTCCTTTTTTTGCATACATATTTATGTATGTTCCACTAAGAAGCGTATCTAAGCCCTTTACTCCAGAGTATCCAACTTCTGGCTTTACAATCCATAATTTTGTAGTTTCATTTAAAAATGGCTCGACATCTTTATTTACCCTTGCATATACAATTACTCCCTCTTTTTGGCTATTAATCTCTATTCTTGTAACTTTGCCAACTGCTACATCTCTAAATTTTATAACACTTTGACCTGCGACTAAGCCATAACTCTTTTTAAATTCTACTCTTATTTCTGGTCCTAGTTTACTAAAATGTTCATAGACAAGCCATCCACCAATTATAAGTGCAATAAATGGAACTAGCCATATTGATGTTATAAAATTAAAACTACCCTTACTCTCTACTATAGGTTCATCAACTGCCATCTTTTTCCTCTTCTATTAATCTCTCATCAATTGCCATGGCACTTAGCATTGTAAAAAATACCATTAAGACAAATGCTGTTGCACCAACTCCTGCTGTTATCTTAACGCTACCAATATGAACAACTGCTGCCAAAATAGATACAACAAAAACATCCACCATAGACCAAGGACCAATAGCCTCTGTAATATGGTAGAGTTTAACTTGATCAATCTTTCTACTTCCAGAACTTGGCTTCTTATAGTTAATTAAAATATATAATAGCAAAATAAACTTCAATAAAGGCACAAATACCGATGCTAAAAATATAATTACTGCTATTGGATAGCTGCCCTCTTCCCAAAGAGCTATAACTCCACCTATTATAGTATTTCCAGATATATGACCAAATTTATCTACAACCAATATAGGGTATATATTTGCAATTATATAAAAAATTATTGCTGTAATTAAGAGAGCCCAAGATGTTGAAAAACTTACCTCTTTAGAGTGACCAATTTTGTTTTTACATACACGACAATATATATCTCCATCA
>JALSPE010000107.1 GCA_026986085.1 Campylobacteraceae bacterium
AATGGTTGCTCTGTTGGGTGAGAGTGAAATAGTATTCTTCTGTATAGCAATCTACCTTTTTCATCTAAAATCTCCCACCAGTTACAATACTGTTTACATCCTGTTTCGTCACTTTTTACTCTTACATTAAAAGTATAACTATTCTCACTTTTTGTAGTTGTTACTTTTAAAATATTTGCCTCTATATCTTTTGATAAAATAAAAGTTACATTTGTAACAACAAGGGCTACAATAAGTAGTAGTTTTTTCATAATTCTCCTTTGTTTATTCTATTATACCATAATCCCAAATAATACAATTGAAATCACCTGCCTTGCAATAGTCATTGTGCTGTGGGCATTTATAAAAAATCATCGCCTAAGCTTTGGGTTAAGCTCAAATTTTTTACAAACACCCACAATTCAAGCACTATCACTAATTTTGGCAATCCTATTGTATTATTTGGGATAATTTAAGAAAAATCTACAGGATCCATATCAATTTCGGTATCTTTTGTGTTGTAAATAGCGTGTAAAGCTTTTATGAGTGCTACTCTTTTCTTTGCTCTTAATAGTATATTAAACCTCCATTTATTAGCAACCCTCTCTATCGGAGCTGCTCCTGAGCCTACTATCTCTATATCTTTAAAGAGCTTTAGGGTTTGCTCGTTTTTTTGCATTGTTTTATATGCTCTTTGGTAATCTCTATTAGATATAAGCACTCTAGCTAAGTTTTTGTATGGTGGATAGAGGTTTTCTCTAAATTGCAACTCCTCTTTTAAAAATATCTCATAATCTTTTAGATAGGGGATAAAAAAGTTAGCTTGGGCAGTTTGTATTAATATTAGCGCATCTTTACTTCGACCACTTCTTCCTGCTATTTGGTGAAGCAGTGATATTGCTCTCTCTTTTGCTCTATAATCTCCCATCGCTACAGTGTAGTCTAAACCTGTAATTACACTTAGAGTTATCTCGGGGTAGTCGTGCCCTTTACTTAGCATTTGGGTGCCTACAATTATGTTTGACTCTCCATTTTGAACCCTTTGTAGAGCTTTATATAATTTGTTGGCTGTTGTTATGCTATCTCTATCGAATTGCTCTATTTTTGCATCTGGTATCTCTTTTTTTATAATTTCAATTACCTCGGCAGTTCCCAATCTTTGGCTGGTTAAAGTGTTGGAGTTGCAAAATTGACAATTTGTAACAATAGAGCTAGTGTAGTTACAGTAGTGGCACTTTAGAATCCTTCTTTTTCTGTGAATACTCATACCAATAGCGCAATATGGACAGGTTTGGGCTTTTCCACAACTAGAGCACAACAGGTATTTAAAGTTGGCTCTAGTTGGGACAAAAATTAGAGCTTGTTCTCCACTATTAACTCTTTTTGCTACCTCTTTTAATATATTGTGGTTAATATCTTCTCCACTTATAAATTTAAACTCTTTTTTTGCCTCTTTGTATGGTTTTTTAAGTCTAACAATTGGATATTTTTTATAAGATGAAGCAAGAGGAGTAGCGCTTCCTAAAAGAACTTTAATATTTAATTTTTTGCCAAAATAGAGGCTTAAATCTTTTGCATTATATCTTGGTCTTGAGTGGGCTTTGTAGCTGTCGTCATGCTCTTCATCTACTACTATTAAACCTAAATTTTGCATTGGTAAAAATAGCGCACTTCTTGCTCCTATTATAACTCTAACTTCGCCTGATTCTATCTTTTCTATTGTCTCTTGGCGTCTCTTTTTTGTAAGTTTAGAGTGCCAAGATGCTACGCACTCTCCAAAATACTTCTCTACTCTTTTGGTAATTTGTGGTGTTAGGGCAATTTCTGGCATAAGTAAAATAGCACTTTTGCCATCTTTTAATACTTTACTAATTAAGTGTATATAAATTTCTGTTTTACCAGAACCTGTTACGCCAAATAACAAAGATAATTTTTGCTGCTCTATTTGCTTAAATGCTTGTTGTTGCTCTATGGTTAGTTTTGGTAACTCATTTGTATCTATTTTAGGTAATTTTTTTAATATAGTTTTATAGGGGGCAAAAAGAGCAATAGCTTCTCCAAAAGAGCTAAAGTAGTAATCTTTAATAAAGTTTGCAATCTCTATTTGGGTTTGTGTAAAAAAATAGTCATCTTTTTGCTCAATTGGGCTACAATTAAAGCTAGGTTTTTCTACTTTAATTAAAACTACCCCTCTTTTTAGAGAGCTTTTAAGTGGAACATATATTATATCTCCTCTATTATAGCTATCTTTAGAGCAGTATGTTAAAATAGGAGCACTAGAGCCAATAAGCGCAATTTCGTAGTAATTCACAAATCTCCTCGTAAGTTTAATATAGACTTATAATACCAAACTTAAACTTTA
>JALSPE010000108.1 GCA_026986085.1 Campylobacteraceae bacterium
GTTGTAGTAGTTGCATTTGCATCTCCACTCAACTTAACAGTTACACCTTTTACTCCACTCTCATTAGCATCTTGAATACCATTCTTATTTGCATCTTCCCATACTTTGTCTCCTAGGCAGTATGTAGCTATTGGCTTTGGTGCAAAACCAAAATCAAATGTGTGATTATTTATACCATATCTATCTACATCAGATGACTCAACAGTTGCATCAGCATTAACTCCACTAGCTACACCATCACTATCATTACTATTTTCTAATCCACCTTGACCTGTTACATTAGACTTTGTTAATACATAGTCACTTAAAGCACTCTGTTTATTTGCACCACTAATATTTGGAACTCTTACTGTATAACTCTGGTTTGGTAATATACTTAATGCATATCTCCTACTGTCACTATCTGTTCCAGATGCTTTTGTTGTATCACTAGAGAAGATATAGTTACCATTATCATCTGTTGTAGCTTTTGCTATAACAGCACCATTAGCATCTAGCAACTCAACTTCAACTCCTGAAATTCCATTTTCTCCCTCATCTTGAACACCATTGCCATTTTTATCAAACCAAACTCTATTTCCTATCTCTATTGGAGGATTAGGAGTAATTAACTCAACATCTCCTATACCCATACCTTTTGTAATTAAATCATTATTTGATACTTGATATTGATTTACTCTTTTACCTCTATTATCTTTAGCACTATTTGTATTATACCACTGTAAACCTTGACTAAAATAACCTATGATTGGATCATAAACTGTAGATATAACTTCCGAAGCACCTGGAAGTATAACTACAGAACCCAATGAATTCTCTACATGGTGTGCCTCTTCATCATAATCATACTTGCTTGAGTAATCTTGATAGTAAAACTCACCAACCCCTGCTGGTCCATCATCAATTTTAAATCTATCATCTGGAACATCTCCATCTAATCTATTATCAGAATCAATAACACAACCACTATTACCCTCTACAACATAGCCATTAGCAGTATTACAAATATGTAATATATCTCCTGCCGAATCAACTGTATATGATTTAGTGGCGAATGAAGTTTTTGTCGAATAATTACCATAATCTAACTGTAAAGTAAATCTATCTAATAATCCTACAACTATATCTCCATTTGTATCGAAACTTAAATCACTAAGTATTGGTTGTGGACAAGCAGCCTCTTTTCCAGCTGCATTTGCATCTAATACTTCCCCAAAATCATCCCAGTTATCACCCCATCTATTCCAATTACTCGTAGAACCCAATCCGCAAGTTCCAATAGTTACATTATAAACTGAATTTTCTCTTGAATATGTTAGAGGAAAATCCACAACCTTTTTAAAACTTAATGTATTGGTGCTTTTTGGATCAAACTCCATAATATAAGCATGAACTTTGCTACTATCATCTCCACCATCACATACTGCCCCAACATAACCTTTGCTATTATTAAAAGCCAATCCCCAAGGTCTATACTCTCCATTACAAGTAGGTAAACTTGAAAAATCAATCTTATAGTGAGAAATCAAATTGCTATCTACTTTTGAGCCATCATTAGGTAAACTATTTATATCACTTGCATCAATACGAATTAAACTTTTTTGATTTAAGTTTACAACCCATAAGTATTTATCACCCTCACTATCAATATCACCAAACCCAACTTTACCAACTTTAGCAAATGCATCAACATCATATGATGATGGCTTAGATTTATCAGTAGATAAAGCATAAGGGTGCTTATCATCTACTGCTGCACTTATTATCTCTCTTTTTACACTACCTAAATCAATAACTCCACCATCTCCAGATACTGGAGTTATTCCATTAAGAGTAAATCCTCCTTTGTAAACTCCATTTACTGTCCCATTATAATCTATAGCATAGATACCATCTACAACAACATCTTTTACTCCACTATCAGTTGCAGCTCTTGCAAACTCACCCAAACCTTGATGTCTTTTTAAAACAGCAGCGGTATAAACATATCCACTACTTCTTAGATATGCAGAACCCCATACTGTTCCTACTTTAGAAAATTGTGCATCAATATGTGGTGCAGGATTTTGAGTATATGAGGCATTAGCATCACCTTTTGCAGTATAAGGCATAGATACAAATCCATACTCATTCTTACCCTCTGATGCTCCAGCTCTCATAGCAGATATAGCCAATGCTACTCTATCTTTACCTGGATTATATTTCAGTGTATCAAATAGTGCAAAATTTGCAACTGCTCCATCTGAAACAAATTGAACCTCTGTTTTACTACTATTACCATCTACACTTGGAGTTAAATTTGAACTCCAATTGCTAAACTCTATACGATAATCTCCTGAAGAAGTATTTAAGCTATAGCTACCACTACTATCAGTAGTTGCATCTGCAACAGAACTACCACCTTTAAAAGCTGTAACTTTAACCCCAGATATTGCATTCTCTCCAATATCTTTAACTCCATTAAGATTATAATCTTCAAATACTACACCTGTAATATTTGAATAACCAACTGCTGTAAAAGCAACAATCGACAAAAGAGTCTTTGTTTTACATAATATTCTCATAAATATACCTTTATAATTTGAGATTTTCCAAAAAATGGATAACTTTATAAAGACATTTTATATACATATTTATTAAGATAGGTTTAAAAGTAGCCATATTTTATATATTTTATTAAAATTAATTTCATTTTAATAGTTTTTTGTAAAATATATTTAAATTTGTAAGTAGCAAACATAAGAAAGGGTATCTAAATTTATTAGATACCCATTGAAGAAAATTCCTAATTAATAGATAACTTTAAGAACAAGCTACGCAACCCTTTTTCTTCATTGCATCTTGTATCATCTCTTTTGAAAATTCATATAGTTTTTCAAAAAGTTCACTCTTATATTTATCTTTATTATATATTGCATAAAAATTTCTTGTGCATTTAAAACTTTTAACATCTACTTTAAACATAGAACCACTCTCTATCTCATTATGCACTGCTAATATAGACAGGCAACTAATTGGTTTTTTACTAAGCAATAGACTCTTAATAGATTCAGTATGTCCTAAAGATAAAAATATATTTAACTTAACATTTTTGGGCTTAATATAGTTTAAGAATACCGCTCTTGTTCCACTACCCTCCTCTCTTAAAACCCATCTATAATCTGCAATCTCTTTTAAAGTTACCTTTTTATCTCTTATCTCTTCATTAGAGCTAACAACTACAAGTTCATCTTGTCCAATAACCTCTTTTATAATATCGCTATCTTCTACTTCTCCCTCTATAAAACCCATATCTATCTTTCCCTCTTTTACAAGAGTTACGATATCTTTTGTATTACCCTCTTTTAACTCAATATTTACATTTGGATATCTACTCATATAATCACATACAATAGATGGCATTAAATAATCTATAATTGTTGTGCTAGCACCTACTCTTACACTACCTTTATCTTCGCTATTTTTAAACTCTGTCTCTATATCTTTAAGATTTTTATATATTGGCATAACTGCCTGATAGAAGCTTCTACCGACCTCATTTAACATAAGTTTTTTATTTATCCTATCAAAAAGCTGTTTGCCTATTGTTGTCTCTAACTCTTTAATAGACATTGATACAGCCGATTGGCTTAAATTTAAATCTTTTGCTACTTTTGTTAAATTCTCTAAATTTACTACTTTTAAAAATATCTCTATTTGTCTAATTGAAATACTCATAATTAAATCCTATTATTTTTTTTATTCTATAATAATATCAAAAAAAAACGATAATACTCTAAAATATATCAATTATTTTTATTTAACCATAATTCTCAACACAATTTTCAAAATTACAAATACTATTTCTAATATCACATAACTGCTATTTAAGTTTACATAAAGCTATTTCATAGTAATCTCAATAGACTTCTTGCAAAACTCATGAATTGAGAATATTTTTTAGTGTATATTAGATAATATTTTATATCTTTGAAGGACTAGCCTTAGCTAATTCAAAAAGATAAAGAATGAAAGATGATGTGCAATAAATAATATGCTCTTTCATTGAGTTTTGAAAGAAGTCTAATATAGAAAAAAAGGGGCGTTATGGCAATTTTATTAAATAGCAATATCGTAACACCAACATCAAAAAATGTATTAGAGGCAATGGAGCCTTTTTTAGATAAAGCAATAGATTTAAATGTTACAACAAAAGAGAGCCAAAAAGCATTAAAAGCTTATAAAGAGGCAATAGATAAAATCTATCGCTCTATTAATGCAAAAGATGAAGATACTATTGTATTAACCTCATCAACAAATGAGGCAACTAGCCAACTTTTTCTATCTGTTTATCTAAAATATATATTAACAGGCAGAAAAAACTCTATTATTATCTCGCAAAGAGCATCTATCGATGAGATAAGAGCTGCAAGATTTTTAGAGTCTCAAGGGTGCAGAGTTCATAGAATTCCTGTAACAGTAGATGGAACAATAGATATAGAGATATTTAGAGAATATGTAAATAGCAAAACAGCTCTAGTATCTATTGCCTTAGTAGATGATGAGAGTGGAGTAATCCAACCAATAGAAGAGATAGCCTCAATATGTAAATTTGCAGATGCTCCACTATATGTTAATGCAAAAGATGCTATGGGTAGAATTCCTATAGATATGCAACGAGATGAAGTTAGCTATCTTAGCTTTTGCTCCGATAATATAGAAGGACCAAAAGATATCGCAGCTTTATATATTAGAGATAAATCTCAAGAAATTATGCCTATTATTTTTGGACAAGATAGTGAGCAAGCATCTCTTAGAGCTATGCCAAAAGATATAGCAAAAGTTATTGGTTTTGGAAAAGCAGTTGAAGAGATAGTAGATTCATTAGATTTTGAAGTAGAAGATATTAGAGAACTCAGAGACGAGTTTGAGCAAGAGTTACTAAAAATAGATAACTCTTACTCTCTTGCACCTTGGGCTCTTAGAGTTCCAACAATCTCTATTATGGCATTTGAAGGTGTTCACTCATCTATGCTTATAGATAAATTGGCACAAAAAGATATAGTTGCCTACTCTTTTTCTAAATTTAATACCAGAAACTTTGAAAGAGTCAGCTTAGTAGAAATTGCTGCCTTAAATAACTCTTTAAAACACTGCACAATAGGCTTTAGTCTAGCCTCTTACACAACAAAAGAGCAGTTAGATGAAGCATTAAAAGTTATTAAAGAGTCTATATCTGAAATTAGAGAAATTAGTGCATGTAACAAGGAGCAAAAATGAGCAAAGATTCAATTCTTCCACAAGTTAGAGAAAACTTTAAATTAGACTCCCTAATTAACAGACCTCAAAATTTAGGAGAAATCACACCCCAAGAACTAAAAGAGTTAAATGCAAAACTATTTACATATAGTTATGGCTCTTGTGATAGTGGGTTAAAAATAGATATCTTTTGGGCAATTAACGATGAAGAACGCATAGTAGATTGTAAATTAAAAATATTTGGAGAGAGCGAATTAATTGCTGTTGCATCAATTGCAGGGCTTATCTCTAAAAATAAAACTCCAGATGAGATACTGAATTTAAAAGAGAAGGGCTTAGAGTATTTTTTAAGAGAAAATCCAAATAAAGCAGCACTTCCTAAAAGTATGAAATTTTTAACAAATGTTATGATAGATGCCCTCTATCTTACTGCAAAAGCTTATAAAGGTGAAACTCAAGAGAGCGAAGTAGTAGATAGCTTTACAGGAGTTACCAAAGAGTTTATAAAAGATACTATAAAGCGTTTTGAAATTAATAATTTAGAAGATTTAGTAGATTACACAAGAGCTGGAGCATACGATAAGAGTTGCCAATATGTAGGTGCAGGAGATAGCCCATCTAATCTATATTTAGATTCTATATTAAGAGAAACACTTGATGAAATAGATGCACAAAAAAAGAGCCAGTTAGAAGTAACTGATAAACCATTTAAAGAGATGAGTCCAGATGAAAAAAGAGCAGCAATCGAAGTTATAATAGATAGACACATTCGCCATATGTTAGTTATGGATGGTGGAGATATGGAAATTTTAGATATTAAAGATAATGGTGAAAATACAGATATATATATTAGATATCTAGGCGCATGTAATGGCTGCGCAAGTGCTAGCACAGGAACACTATTTGCAATAGAGGGTATGTTAAAACAAAAACTTGATGAAAATATAAGAGTTGTTCCACTCTAAATTATTACCACACCAACTAAATACTCTGAAAATTCAGAGTATTGGGATAATAACTAAACTTTTAATAAGGCAAAATCTCACATTCAATAACCTCTAATCTAACTTTAAGTATTTTATGTAAAAATGTAAATAAAAGGTTTAATTTTGTCAAAAGAAGAGATAGAGAGTGTATGCACATATTGTGGTGTTGGATGCGATATAACAGCAGTTGTTAGTAATAATAAAATAGAGAAGATTTATGCACAAAAAGATGGTGTTGTCTCTCAAGGGAAGCTCTGTATTAAAGGTAAATATGGATATGACTTTGTCGATGCTAAAGATAGATTAAAAGAGCCTCTTATCTCAAAGAGATTTTTAGAAAAAAACCCTGATATAAAAAATAGTTATAGAGATAAATTAACTAACTTTAATAATAATTTTTTTAGTATAGATTTTGATAGTGCAACCTCTATTGTTGCTAATAAAATTTCTCAAATTAAGCAAGAGTTTGGCTCTAATGCTTTTTGTGCAATAGGTGGAGCAAGAACTAGTTGTGAAAATGCATATCTATTTCAAAAATTTTGTAGAGAATCTGTTGGCTCTCCACATGTAGATAATTGTGCTAGAGTCTGCCACTCTCCAAGCTTAAGGGGAATGAGAGAAACTATAGGAGAGGGAGCTGCAACTAACCCCTATGATGATATATATGAAGCAGAATTTATTATTGTAATTGGCTCAAATACCATAGAGGCCCATCCTATTGTAGCAAACAGAATTGTAGAGGTTGCAAGAGTTAAAGATAATATTGCTGTTATAGATGTTAGAGAGACAAAGTTGGCAAAAAGGGCTAAATACAATACGATAATACCTTACGAGAGCAATCTTCTTATTTTAAATATGATGGCTTATATTATTTTAAAAGAGGAACTTTACAGTAAAGATTTTGTAAAAAATAGAACTAAAAATTTTGAAGAGTATAAAGAATCTATATTAAATGACAAATATGCAAACCCTGACTTTTTTAAAGATATTGAAGGGTATGAATATTTAGCCATAGAGATACCTAAGATTGCCAGAGAGTATGCACTTAAACGCTCTATGATATTTTGGGGGCTTGGAGTTACTGAACATTTAGATGGAAGCAAAGCAGTAATGGCAATTACCCATT
The DNA here is from genome assembly GCA_026986085.1 of Campylobacteraceae bacterium. Lineage (GTDB taxonomy): Bacteria > Campylobacterota > Campylobacteria > Campylobacterales > Sulfurovaceae > JAADEQ01. The sequence continues at coordinate 7,351 of JALSPE010000108.1, forward strand.
TAGCCTTGCTTACAGGAAATATTGGAAAAGTTGGTGCTGGTCTTATGCCTCTTCGTGGACAAAATAATGTTCAAGGCGCTTGTGATATGGGGTGTTTACCATACTATGCACCAGATTATCAAAAACCCAAAGAGATTGGATTAATGACTCCTCAACTAGTAGATAAGATGCTAGAGGGAGAAGTTAAAGCGCTCCTTAATATGGGTGAAGATATTACACATATCCATCCAAATGTAAATAAAACAACAAAAGCAATAGAAAAACTAGACCTACTTGTAGTTCAAGAGCTGTTTTTAAATGATGTCGCATCTCGTGCAGATATAGTATTTGGCGTTAAGAGTGCTTATGAAAAAGAGGGGGTTTATGTTAATGCAATGAGAAGATTGCATCTGTCTCAACCACTTATAGAATCTAATCTGCCTGACGATTGGGAAGTTTTACAAGCAATAGATAATAAAATGGGTGGAGATTTCAATTATAACAGTAGCGAAGATATATGGAATGAGGTTCGCGAAGTAGCACATCGTCGCTTTAGTGGCGCAGCATACTATAGATTAAAACGGCACAGTAAAAGGGGAATGCAGTGGCCAATTTTTCACGAAGATACACCAATTTTACACCTGTTAGATTTTAGAACCGATGATGGTCTTGGCAAATTTGTATATCATCAGTGGCAAATGCGTGGTATGGTAAAAGATATTTTAAATAAAAAATTCTACACAAAAGAGCTTAACGGCTGGTATTTAACAACAGGTAGAACACTAGCACACTACAACAATGCAGCGCAAACTAAAAGAAGCCAAAAACTTGAGACAAAATATGATGAAGATATAATTATAGCTCCAATTAGTGCTAAAGAGAATTTAGGTGATATAGTAATACTAAAGAGCCAATATGGAGAGAGTGAACCACTAAGGGTTAAGTATAGTGATGGTATAAGGGAGAATACTCTATTTTGCACCTTTCATCATGCCAAAAGCCGTATAAATACACTTTTTGGAGATGAGAGTGATGATTTAGTTTTAACTGCAAGATTTAAATCTGTTAAAGTAGATATTATTAGAGTTGGCAGTGAGATTGGTTGTAGCTAATGAGTCGTTTTTTTGGTAAAGAGAGTGAAGATAAAGCTGTAGATTTCCTACAAGAGAGAGGCTTTAAAATAGTAGATAGAAACTTCTATGCTAGTAGATTAGGCGAAATTGATATAATTGCATTTAAAGATGAGACTCTTCATTTTATTGAAGTTAAATCTACTCGTAAAAATTTTGAACCAATATACAATATTACTCCAAACAAGTTGAGAAAAATTATAAATAGTGCAGAGTATTATTTAAAGAAAAAAAAGCTAAAATATAGATGGTCTATTGATGCTTTGATAATAAAAGTAGATAGCATAGAGTTAATTGAGAATATTACTATGTAAAGGAGCAATTTATGCAGTTAAGTAGTAGTCAATTGGAAAAATTTAGAGAAGATGGATTTCTAGTAATTCGTAACTTTTTAGATGACAAAAGTTGTGATGTAATAAGAGAGATAGCAGAGGTTCATTTAAAATATAAAATTGAGCCTATAGAGACAGAGTATGAGTATATTGGAATAGAAAAAGATGAATACAAACAAAGTATTCGTCGTCTTCGTCAAGTTTACGATAGAGATATAGTTTTTAAAAATTGGATGGAAAATAGAGAAATTCGTCCAATTTTAAAGCAGATACTTGGAGAAGATATTATTCTATTAACAGCGCACCACAACTCAATAATGACAAAATTAGCAAAAACTTCTACCCATACATCTTGGCACAGAGATAGCAGATATTGGCACTTTGAAGGTAAAAACCTAGTAAGCGTATGGTTAGCATTAGGAGAAGAGAGTAGCGAAAATGGCGTATTAGAATTTATACCCAAAAGCCACAAAATGGAAATTGCAGAAGAGAGCTTTGATGAAAAGAGCTTTTTTAGAGAAGATTACAAAATAAACAGAGATTTAATAAAACAAAAACTCTTCTTTACTTTGCAAAAAGGAGATGTAGTTCTATTTCACTCCGAACTTCTACACAGAGCAAATGCCAATTTAAGCACTCAAGATAAGATATCATTTGTTTACACAGTAAAGGGCAAAAGTGTCAAAACAATAGATGGAACAAGAAGTAGTAAATTTAAAGAGATAGAGTTGCCTATTTATTAATTGGTAATGTTTCAAAAAGTTTCATAGGTGTTTTATATTCTCAAATCTAAAAAAATATTATTCTCTTTTTGAGATTTTTAAGATTTATTAGCTTTAAAAGGGTATAATCATTTACATTTTATTTTAACAAAAAGGATTACTATGGGTAAATATATTGAGC
>JALSPE010000109.1 GCA_026986085.1 Campylobacteraceae bacterium
TAAAGTTTTTAAAACCATACTTTATGGCTCATAAAAACAGAATACTATTAACACTGTTTGCAATGGCAGGGGTAGCAATTACTTCTGCCCTAACTGCATATATTATGAAGCCACTGCTAAATAACCTATTTATTCAAAAGAGCCAAGATATGCTCTATATTATACCCTTTGTAATTATTGCAATATTTACAGCAAGAGGCTTATTTAGATTTTTTAGCTCATATTTAAGCGAGAGTATAGGGGTTGAGATAACGCAAGATATTAGAGAGAATTTATATAAAAAAATCTTAAATAGTAAAATGGATGCAATTGAGTCAAGAACTTTAGGCGATATCAATACAAGAGTTTTAGAGACTGTGCAAAACCTACATCAAATTATTGCAAAAACAATTCCAAGCTATATTATAAGCCTCTTTACACTTATATCTCTTGTTGGTGTTATAATCTATCTAAATTGGAGGTTATCTCTATTTGCTGTAGTTTTTGCTCTTATTGTTATATTCCCTATTAAAATTTTGGGTAAACGGGTAAAGAGGCATGTTCACAGTGCAGAGGGTTTTGTAACTGATTTAAACGAAAGAATAAACGAAACCTTTAACCATCTTGATATTGTTAAAGTCTATAATCAAGTAGAGAGTGAGCAAAATAGATTTACAAGCTACCTCAAAGATTATAAAAGAGCAGTTATGAAGCTTGTTAAGTATCAAGAGCTTACATCTCCATTGATGGAGTTTTTTGTATCTCTATCTGTTGCCTCAGTTGTCTTTTTTGGTGGATTTGAAGTAATTAATAAGCATATGAGTGTAGGAGACTTTTTTGCCTTTTTAACAGCACTTATGATGCTTTATGCCCCAGTAAAGGTTGTTACTAGAAACTCTTTGGTTTTAAATATGTTAGATAGCTATGTTAAAAGGGTAGAGAGCATTTTAGAGCTTGAGCAAGAAGATAAAACTAAAGAACCACTTACAAAGCCAATTAGAGAGATTAACTTTAAAGATACATCTTTAAGTATTAAAGAAAAAGATATACTCAAAGGTTTAAATTTTACAATTAACAGTGGCGAGACAGTAGCAATTGTAGGAAAAACAGGAGCTGGAAAAAGCTCTATATTAACACTTATGTTTGGCTTTAGAAACCCAAGCAGTGGAGATATTATAATTAATAACAAAAGTATAAAAGATATAAATTTAACATCTCTAAGAGAGCAGATATCCTATGTAAACCAAGCTAGTGGAATATTTAATATAACTATTAAAGAGAATATAATATATGGCTTAGATTACGACAAAAAGAGATATCAAAAGGCAGTAGAGCTATCTCATTGTGATTTTATAAAAGATTTAGAGCAAAAAGATGACTATATAGTAGGGGAGGGTGGAAAACGACTATCTGGAGGGCAAAGACAAAGATTAGCACTAGCTAGAGCAATCTACAAAGATGCACCACTATTTATTTTAGATGAGGCAACATCAGCGCTTGATGCAAATACAGAAGCATTAATTCAAGATAGTTTAGCTAAAATTATGAACCAAAAAACCACACTAATTATTGCCCATCGCCTACAAACAATCAAAAAGGCTGATAAAGTTATAGTTTTGAGCAAGGGTAGGGTGGTAGCTTATGGAAGTTACGATACCGTAAGTAAAACTAAAGAGTTTAAACAAAATTTTGCTTTGGGAGTAGAATGCACTTAATAATAGAACCTCCAACATGGCTAGGAGATGCAACTATGGCTAGTGGCGCAATAGTTAAGTTAATTGAAAACACTAATGCATCTAAAGTTACAATTTTTGGCAGTGCAGTATCAACAAAGCTATTTCCTGATTACGACTCTATAATTGATAAAAAAGAGGATAGGCTAAAAAACCTCTTTAATCTTCCAAAAGCAGATATGTTTGTAAGTTTTAGAAGAAGCTTCTACTCTAAGCTTTTAGCCTTTAAATATGGGGGCTATACTCTAAAAAAGAGTGGAGTAGGGCACTTGAGTGAGCAGTATAATGACTATGTAAACTCTATTTTATCTAAAGAGTTACCAAACTACAATCCAAAATTAAACTTTGCTCCAAAAAAGTATAATAAAATAACTGTTGGCATAAATCCTGGAGCTGCATTTGGAGCTGCTAAGAGGTGGTATCCAGAAGAGTTTGCTAAAGTTGCTAATAATTTAAATGCAGATATTATTATATTTGGGGGTCCAGGCGAAGAGGAGATGGCAAAAGCGATAGAGGATAATTTAAAAATTGATAACTATATAAATTTATGTGGAAAATTAACTATTCCTCAGCTTTGCTCTCATCTTGGTGGCTTAGATATGCTAATTACAAATGATAGTGGACCTATGCATATAGCAGCATCTTATGGGGTAGGCGTTGTGGCAATTATTGGACCTACTAAATATAGTGAGACATACCCTTATAATACAAAATATAAAATAGTTACAAAAAACTTAAAGTGCGCTCCGTGCCAAAAGAGAGTATGTCCAATAAAAACTCACGAGTGTATGAAAGAGATAAAATATACAGATGTTCTTTTGGCAATTAAAGAGTTAAATAAGAAGCTACTAAAGGATATTGGTGAATAAAAATATATCAAAAATAGATAGTGCAAGAAGATATCTTTTATCGTTATATATCTTCTCTATTCCCCTCTCTGTTGCTATAAATAATATTATCTTTGCTCTCTTAATGCTATTTTGGATTATCTGGGGAGATAAGAAAAAAACTCTGCAAATTATTAAAGAAAACCCATTAGTTTTTGCCCTATATCTTCTTTTTGCAATATTTACACTTAGTTACTTTTGGAGTGATAACTCATATGAAGCTTTAAAAATCATTAAAAAAGAGGCATTTTACTTGGCTTTGCCTATTTTTATATCATTAATGAAAAAAGATGAAATTTTACTCTATATAAAGAGCTTTCTAGCAGCTATGTTTATTTCTGAAATTGCATCTTATCTGATATTTTTAAAAATTGCCCCACCATTTTTAAGTGCTACGCAATTTGACCCAGTGCCATTTATGGGACAAACTGGACATATTTCATATAATCCAATGTTGGTTCTCTCTATATATCTTCTAATTTTTCTATTTTTTAAAACAAATGAGGGGAAATTATATAAGATAATTTCACTTCTATTTATAACAACTATGACTATCAATCTATTTATCACAGGTGGTAGAGCAGGGCAGGTTGCATTCTTTTTTATGCTATTTTTAATGGCAATGCAATTTTTTAAATTAAATATTAAGAGTTTTATCTTAACGGCTTTTGCTGTTGTTGCTATATTCTTTTTAGCATACAGTAGTAGTGAAATATTCCACAAAAGGGTAAATTTAGCAATAAGTGAAGTTAAAAATTACAATAGTGATAAAAAGACAAGCGTAGGTATGAGAATAGCTACTTGGCAAAACTCACTAAGAATTATACAAGATAATCCAATATTGGGAACAGGAGTTGGTGATTTTAAAAGAGATATAGAAATTTACAGTAAAAAATATACTCCTGATGCTATTATGAATCCTCAGCCCCACAATATGTATCTATTTGCTTGGACTTTAAGTGGTATATTTGCACTAATTGCGCTACTGCTTATATTTGCAGTAGAGATAAAAGGATACTTTTTAATTGATGATGATTATAAACCCATCAGATTGGCTCTACCTATACTATTTATTATAATTATGTTTAGCGAATCATATCTCTCTATACACTACACTAAGATACTCTTTTTAATATTTAGTGCAATGTTGTTTATGGATTTAAAGTGGAAAGATTTACTTAAAAAGCCTCATCAACTCCACCACAAAGAGTATGACCAATAAATATATGCATCTCCTGTATGCGAGGTGTATTTGAAGATGGAACAATAAGATTATAACTGCTTAATTCTCTCATCTTACCTCCATCTCCACCACTCAAAGATATAGTTTTTGCACCCAACTCATTAGCCCTCTTTAAGCCTTTTACAACATTAGCAGAGTTTCCAGATGTTGATATTCCTATAACTATATCTCCACTCTTGCAAAGTGCCTCTACTTGTCTTGCAAATACCTCTTCGTAACCATAATCATTTGCAATAGCTGTAAGTGCAGAGGTATCAGTTGTAAGTGCAATTGCTGGTAGAGCACTTCTCTCTTTTTTATATCTTCCTGTTAGCTCGGCTGCAATATGTTGAGCATCAGCTGCACTTCCACCATTTCCAAATATTAAAACCTTTTTTCCACTCTTAATTGCATCTGTAACAACTTTTGATACCTCTATAATATCTTCAATTAAGCCACTCTTTAACGCTTTAAATGCCTCTATATGCTCATCTATCTCATCTATAATGCTACACTTTTTCATCTCTTAACCTTTGGCTATTTTCTTAACTATATTTGTAGTGCTTCTTCCCTCTACAAAATCTATTAACATCAACTCATCTACCAAATTTGCTCCAACTACCTCTTTTCCTCTATAATCAGCCCCCTTGACCAATATATTTGGCTTAATACTCTCAATTAAATCATATGGGGTATCTTCATCAAAAATAACTACAAAATCTACGCTACTTAATGCAGATAGTAAATATGCTCTATCATCTTCAGAGTTTATGGGTCTGCTCTCCCCCTTTAATCTTTTTACACTACCATCGCTATTTAAGCCAACAATTAATATATCTCCAGCTTTTTTTGCTTCATTTAAATAGTATGCGTGTCCTTTATGTAAAATATCAAAACATCCATTGGTAAATACTATCTTTTTACCACTCTTTTTATACTCTTTTACTATCTCTTTTGCATCGCTTTTAGTTACTATTTTATCTTCTATATCTACTCTTTTTAATCGGCTGTTGTAATCTAAAATTTCATCTATAGTGGCAGTTGCTGAGCCAACTTTTGCAACTACAACTGCTGCTGCACTATTTGCAAACTCTGCTGCCTCCTCTAAAGATGCACCATTAGCAATGGCAACCCCAAGAGCTGCTAATACTGTATCTCCAGCCCCTGTAACATCATAAACCTCTTTTGCCACAGTTGGAACTATCTTAAAATTATTATCTAAAATAGCAATTCCACTCTCGCTAAGAGTTAAAACACCATACTTTAATCCTAAATTATCTTTTAGCCATTTGGTGGCTCTATATGCACTATCACTATCTATTATATCTATTTTAGTTGCAATAGAAGCCTCTTTTTTATTTGGAGTAAGAAGTGTTGCCCCTTCATATTTTGAGTAATTGCTCCCCTTTGGGTCTATTAATATCGGTATATTTTTTTTGTTTGCTAACTCTATAACTCTTTTAGACAACTCGTCTGTTACTACACCCTTTGCATAATCAGATAGAAGAATAAGGTCAAATTTATCTATATTTGCCTCTAAATCTTTTAAAATCTTCTCTATGCTCTCTTGTAAAATATCTCTCTTAACCTCATCATCTACCCTCAATACTTGCTGTTTAGATGCCATTATTCGCATCTTTTTTGTAGTTATTCTACCCTTCTCTTTTATCAAATACTTAGATACCTTGCTCTCTAGCAAACTCTCTAATATCTTGGCATTTTCATCATCTCCAATAACACTAAATAGAGTTACTTCACAATCTAAAGCAATCAAATTAGATACAACATTTCCAGCTCCACCCAATCTGTAACTTCTTGATTTGCTATCAACAACAGCAACAGGAGCCTCTGGTGATACCCTTTGGCAATCTCCCCAAATATAGGCATCTATCATTACATCACCAATAACAGCAACACTGCTCTTATCTATCCTAAAATTCATACTATACCCTAAGATTTTATTGATATTCTATCATTATTGCTATCTAAAAAAGCTTTAAATTGGCTCAACTCTTTAAAAGAGTATGAAGCACCCTCAATTGCTTTATCTCCCAAATATACACTTGTTCCAATTTTAGCATTTTTTGCTAAATCTATATCACTTTGCTTGTCGCCTACCATCCAAGAGTTCTTTAAATCTATATCAAAATCTCTACAAGCACTCTTTATCATACCAATATTTGGCTTTCTACACTCGCACATCTCCTCTGGAGAGTGGTCACAATAGTAGATACTATCTATTGCAATCCCCTCTTTTTTAAATTGACTCTTCATATACTCACTTAATTTTAAAAACTCATCTAAAGTGTAGTATCCTCTACCAATTCCAGATTGATTTGTAACTACAATAACTAGATACCCTCTGCTTTGAAATAGTTTTATAATATCAAATATATCCTCATAAATTTCAAATTTTTTAATTTCATAAACATATCCATAATCTTTGTTAATCACCCCATCTCTATCTAAAAAAAGTGCTGGTTTCATACTCTTTCCTCTTGCTTAATTTGCCTATATGGGTTATTTATAAATAAAATCCCAATAAATGAACTAATAGCAGTAATTAAAAAGAATAAAAAGCTAAATGCCACACCACTATCTGGTGGATATCCTATTAATTTTAAACCATACATAAAGGTAAGCTCTCTAACCCCCACACCACCAACACTTATTGGTAAAACACTAACTACAGATGATATTAAAAACAGAACCAAAAACTCTACAACTGGAACATTTGAATTTAGTGACAATATAATAAAATAAGCTGCCACTAATTGGAGTAACTGCACAGCCAAGCCAAAAATAGTTGTTGTTTTAAAGTAGTATAAGAATCTATTTAACTTTTTTGAAATAAGAAAAAAGAGGGGATATGTTATAAAAATAAGTGCTATAGATAGATATAAAAAGAGCTTAATATCAAATGAGCTAAATGGATAGAGTAGGGCACCTAAAAATATTAACGCCACTAACCCACTAACTCTATCAAACACTAAAGCTTGAATAATAAGAGATAACTTTATATCGTGGTGTTTGTTTAACAAATAGGCTTTATACCCATCTCCACCTATTCCCCCTGGTAAAAAGAGGTTATAAAACATACCTACATAATAGAGTATAAAGTTTGCTTTATGAGACAACTCTATACCTATCTCCCTAAAGTAGTAAATAAGCCTTATTGCACTAACTAATTTTGATAAATTATAAAATATAAAGGCTAAAAAGAGCCAAAAAAGATTTACATTTTTGAGTATCTCTAGTAATTTACTAGTATCTATTTTATTTAAAACAAAAACAACAAGAATCAAGCTTATAGCTATTTTAATTGCACTTTTCACGCGCCTGTAAACTTCTCTTTAACTATATATGGCTTTTTATTTTGCGACTCATAATATGTTCTCATCATAAGCTCTGCTAAAAATCCTGTAGAGATAAGCATAATTCCACCAAGGGTTAGCATAACTCCAAGTATCAGCAGAGGTCTGCTACCAATACTCTCTCCAAATATTTTAAGCAAAAACAGGTAGAAATTAATTAACATTCCAACAAAAAACATTCCAAATCCAACCCCACCAAATAGGTGCATAGGGCGAGTTGCATACTTTAAGAAAAATAGCATCAACATCAAATCGCTAATTACCCTAAATGTTCTTCCTATTCCATATTTGCTAACTCCATGAACCCTTGGGTGGTGCTTTACATCAACCTCTGTCATCTTTGCGCCATATAGCTTTGCCAAAACAGGAATGTATCGGTGAAGCTCCCCATAAAGTCCTAGATTTTTGGCAACATCACTCTTAAAAAGCTTGAGTGTGCAACCATAATCTCTAATATAAACCCCAGTAGATTTTCTAATTATCCAATTTGCTATTTTGCTAGGAACTTTACGCAAAGAGTCATCTTGACGATTAGCTCTTCTTCCTGCTACTACATCCCAACCTTCACTCTCTAACTTCTCTATCATCATAGGTATATCGCTAGGGTCATTTTGCAAATCGCCATCTAGTGTTACTATCAACTCACCCTCAGCCTCATCAATCCCAGCTGCCATTGCAGTTGTCTGCCCAAAGTTTCTGTTAAAAATAAGCAGTTTTGTTCTATTGTCAGCTAACTCTTTTACTCTCTTAATGGTGTCATCTGTAGAGCCATCATCTACTAAAATCAACTCATAATCTATATCTTTTAGTGCATTTTGAACAGCTTTAAAAAGAGGCTCTATATTATCCTCTTCATTCATTACAGGAATAACAACTGATAGTTTTTTCATCTTATTTCCAATTTTTTATATAATTATACCAAATAAGGTTAAAGAAATGTGTATTAATCCATGTTATGCAATAGGATTGCCAAAATTAGTGATAGTGCTTGTGTTGTGGGTGTTTGCGAAAAATTTGAGCTTAACCTGAAGGTTAGGTGATGATTTTTTGTAAATGCCCACGGCACAATGACTATTGCAAGGTAGGTGATTTCTATTACATAATTTGGATTTAAATAGCCCCTTGATCAATCATAGAGTCTGCAACCTTTTTAAACCCTGCAATGTTAGCACCAATTAACAAATTTCCATCCTTTCCATACTCTTTTGAAGTATCATATGCACTCTTAAATATCTTTTTCATTATCTGTCTAAGTTTTATATCTACCTCTTGAAAGTTCCACTGTGTCTTAGATGCATTTTGACTCATCTCTAATTGAGAAGTTGCAACACCTCCAGCATTTGCAGCCTTTGCAGGAGAAAACATTACACCATTTTTTTGCAGATACTCTATAGCATCAGGTGTTGTAGGCATATTTGCACCCTCATTTACCAATATACAGCCACTCTTAACCAAAGCTTTTGCATCAACTAAAGTTAGCTCATTTTGTGTAGCACTTGGAAATGCCAAATCGCAAGGTATATGCCAGATAGCATGTCCACCCTCTGGATAATCCATTGCATCAATATATTTACAATCTGGATGTAACTTTGCATACTCCTCTAAAGAGGCTCTATGTATCTCTTTTACAGATTTTAATGAAGCTAAATCTATACCATTTTCATGGTAAATTGTCCCTTTAGAGTCGCTACAAGCAACTACCTTTGCCCCTAAATCATACAACTTCTCTATTGTATAAATTGCCACATTTCCAGAACCAGATACCGTGCAAACTTTACCCTCTAAAGAGTTGCCATTTATATTTAAATACTCATTAGCAAAATATACCGAACCATATCCAGTTGCCTGTTTTCTTGCAAAAGAGCCACCCCAATTTATACCCTTACCAGTTAATACCCCGTCAAACTCTCCAGTTAGCTTCTTATACTGCCCAAAGAGATATCCAATCTCTCTGTGTCCCACTCCAATATCTCCAGCTGGAACATCTCTGTTTTGACCTATATATTTATATAACTCATTCATAAAAGCTTGACAAAAACGCATTACTTCATTGTCACTTTTACCCTTTGGATTAAAGTTGCTACCACCCTTTGCACCACCAATTTGTAAGCCTGTTAAGGCATTTTTAAATATCTGCTCAAAGCCCAAAAACTTGACAACACCAAGGTTTACACTAGGATGAAACCTTAAACCACCTTTATATGGACCAATAGCTGAATTAAATTGAACTCTATAACCCAAATTCGTCTGCACTCTGCCACTATCATCGATCCAATTTACTCTAAAAATAATAGTCCTTTCTGGAACTACTACTCTTTGTAATATATTATAATCATAATATCTAGCATCTCTATCGAGTAAAGGCTTAATTGTCACTAAAACCTCTTGAGCTGCTTGATAAAACTCCTCTTGACCAGGAGAAGACTCTTTTATATCTTTTAAAACTCTTTTTACTACACTATCCATTTATAATCCACCTTTAAACCTGA
>JALSPE010000110.1 GCA_026986085.1 Campylobacteraceae bacterium
CCTGATGAAAAAAATTAATAGACTTCTTGCAAAACTCAAGGTGTATTAAGAATACCACTTAAACACTTAGTTTATGTCATTTTTAGTATAGATTAAGTTAAAAAGTATAAATACAACTCTAAATTATGATATAATATATTTATAATAACATAGGAGTTGAATATGGCAATAGAATTAATGGAATTACCTTATGAACAGAATGCGCTAGAACCAATAATCTCCAAAGAGACAATAGAGTATCATTATGGCAAACATCATAAAAATTATGTTGATACTGCAAATAGATTACTAAAAGATAGTAATTTTGATGATGATGCTCTATTGATAGATATTATCAAAAATTCAGATGGTGCGCTATTTAATAATGCTGCACAAGTTTTTAATCACAATTTTTACTGGCTATCCTTAAATCCAGAACCAATAGCAATACCACCAAAATTAAATAAACTAATTAATAGAGATTTTGGAAGTATGGAAAATTTTAAAAATGAATTTGAAGATAAAGCTCTTTCTCTATTTGGCTCAGGTTGGGTATGGTTAGAGTTAGATGTAAAAGAAAAATTAATTATAACTCAAAGAGGCAATGCCGATAACCCGTTAATTCATCTACACACACCACTTCTAACTATTGATGTTTGGGAACATGCATACTATATAGATTACAGAAACGATAGAAAAAAATATTTTGAAGAGTTATGGAGATTAATAGATTGGAAATTTGTTGCATCTAATATTGTAGATTACTATCATGATTTAACAGAACCTTGTATGGAAAATAGTCAATTATGCGACTATATAGATATGCTACAGCATTTAAATGAGCCAACTACATAGAGAGTATCATCTCTATGTGATTACTCTCCCTTTTTACCAACCTCTATAGTTGCTTTTGCACCTCTTGGAATTACCATCCAAAACTTATCTATCTCTAATCTAAAGTTATCTAAAATTCTTTGAGCCTTTTTGCTTCCTGTTTTTTCTACAAAATCTTTAAGCAGAGCTTTAAGAGCAAACATCTCATTATCCCACTCATCATTATTTACTCTTAATACCTCTACAAGCTCATGATTTACATTGTTGTAGAATCTTCCTTTTTCATCGTAAATAAATGCTTTTCCACCCGTCATACCTGCACCAAAGTTTATACCAGTTTTTCCCAAAATTACAACAACTCCACCTGTCATATATTCACATGGATGATCTCCAGTTCCTTCAACTACAGCAGTTGCTCCAGAGTTTCTAATTGCAAATCTCTCTCCAACCTCTCCAGCTACATAAAGTAATCCACCAGTTGCACCATAAAGACAAGTATTACCGCCAAGGGCAAAGCCCTCTTTTGCTTTTTGAGAGTAGATTACAATCTTACCTCCACTCATTCCTTTGCCTATATAGTCGTTACCAGCACCCTTAACATTAATTGCAACTCCATTAGCTAAAAATGCTCCAAGTGCTTGACCAGTGGTTCCCTCTAAATTAATTGTAATTGTATCTTCTGGTAAACCTTTGTTTCCATATAGTGCTGCTATCTCTCCAGATATTCTTGCACCAAAACTTCTCTTTAGATTATCTATTTTTTTATCTAAAACTATTGGCGTTTTAGGGTCTTTTATTGTAGGAAGAAGCTCTTCTACTATCAATTTTTCATAACTGTTTTTATCATAAGGCTCATTTGATTCAACTTGACAAGTATCTATGCCATCAACTTTTTCTAGTAACTTCTCAAAACTAAACTTCTTAGCAAACTCATCATCAATAACTTTTAAAAGCTCTGTTTTACCAATAATCTCTTCTAAACTTCTATATCCAAGTTTTGCTAAAATCTCTCTAACTTCATTTGCTACTAAAGTAAAGTAATTTACGACCTTTTCTACATTTCCTTTAAATCTTGCACGAAGAACTGGGTCTTGCGTAGCAACACCTACTGCACAAGTATTTAGATGACAAACCCTAAGCATCACACAACCAACAAGCACTAATGCACCTGTTCCAAATGCATACTGCTCTGCTCCAAATATCGCAGCTTTTACAATATCTAAGCCTGTCTTTAAGCCACCATCAGTCTCTAGTGTAACCATTCTTCTTAAATCATTAACTTTTAAAGAGTTATGAGCCTCTATAAGACCAAGCTCCCATGGATTACCTGCAAATCTTATAGAGCCAATAGGAGCTGCTCCTGTTCCACCATCTGCTCCAGATATAATAATCTTATCAGCATAACATTTTGCAACGCCAGAGGCAATTGTTCCAACACCTGAAGTTGATACTAACTTAACAGCAATTTTTGCATATGGATTTACTTGTT
>JALSPE010000111.1 GCA_026986085.1 Campylobacteraceae bacterium
TATTTGTATCAATTATAGATAATTGCTTACTAGCACCATAATAAGTATTTAAGTATAAAAGTTAAATTTATACGCTAGATAATAAAAGTAATTTCAAACATACGGATACGAGAATTTATTCGCGTCTATTTGAGATAAAAAGTTAAATTAATCTATTGTCTCGAATAAATTTGAGGGTCCAAAAAGAAGAGCTATAAACTTTACTTTAAAAGCTCTTATTTATTAGCTAATACAAAAGAAAAATCAAAGAGATATTTTCAAAAAACTACTCCCCCTCTAGCTCCTCTTGTAACTCTAATATATCCAAATATCTTTCACTCAATTGCGCATACTCTTCTTCTAGTTTTGCCAATTTAGAGCTTACCTCAACCAAGCCTATTTCGTTATAGCATTCAGGGTTGGCCAAACAGTTATTTAACTCTTCTATTTTTGCCTCTAACTCCTCTATTTTAGGAGGCAGTAACTCTAAATCTCTTTTGTCGTTATAACTGAGTTTTGTCTGTTTTTTTACCTTTTTTGGCTCTATATCTCTACTTTGCCTATTCAGCTCTTTTTCATAAACTTCTAAATCTAGAATCTCTTTTTCTATATCTAGATATTCGCTATAAGTTTGATATGAAATCTCTATATCTCCATTACCCTTAAAGATAAAGAGCTTTTGGGCTAATTTATCTACAAAGTATCTATCATGGCTAACAAAAAGCAAAGCACCCTCAAAACTTAGTAGTTTATCTTCTAAAATATTGATTGTTTGAATATCTAAATCATTTGTTGGTTCATCTAATATTAAACAGTCATACTTTTTTGTAAATAGAAGAGCTAGAGCCACCCTATTTTTCTCTCCTCCACTAAGTTGAAAAATCTTTTTATCGAGATACTCTTTAGGAAATAGAAAATTCTTTAAATATCCATAAACATGCATATTTTTACCCTCTACTAAAACTCTGTCTCCACCATCTGGGCAAAAAGTTTCTATCAAGGTTGCATCCTCTTTTAGCATCTCTCTGTGTTGGTCAAAATAACCAATAGAGAGGTCTCCTTTTTTTATAACCCCGCTATTGGCTTTTAATCTGCCAAGCATAATTTTAAGAAGTGTAGATTTACCACTTCCGTTTGGTCCAACTATTGCTATCTTATCTCTTTGTAAAATACGGGTAGTAAACTCTTTTATTAAAAGTTTGTTAGCAATAAAAAAGGTTAAATTTTCTATATCAAATAGCATCTTCTTCTTTGCAACTATTTTATCGCCACGCCAACTCTTTTTTTCTCTCTCAAGCTCTACTTTCATCTTTCTTATTAGTGTGGGATTCTTTTGCGCTTGTTCTCTTAACTCAAATACTCTTCTTTTTCTGCCTTGATTTCGTGTTTCTCTAGCTCTTACTCCCTTTGCTAACCACTCTTCTTCGCGTTTTAAAAATTTAAGTAAATTACTATACTCTTTTTCCAAAGAGTTAATTCTTTGCTCTTTTTGCACTAAATAACTAGCATATCCACCCTTATAGTTTACCAATTTAAAATCCTCTACCTCTACTACTCTTGTTGCAATTTTATCTATAAAGTATCTATCATGCGAAATTAGAAGCAGGGTAAAATTCTCTTTTAATAAAATCTCTTCTAAATACTCTACCATATATACATCAAGGTGGTTGGTTGGTTCATCCAAAATCAGTAAATCTGGCTTTTTTAGTATTAAAGATGCAAGTGCAACGCGGCGTTGTTCTCCTCCTGAGAGTGTAACTACTAGTCTATTTTCATACTCTTTTAATTTAAACTCTTGCATAGCTCTTTCTATTTTTGAACTTAAATCCCAAGCGTTATGTTGGTCTAGATATGTTGCAATCTCCTCTTGTTCTTTTAATATTGCACTGTTATTTGAGTCATTACTCATTAGCAAACTAAGTTCTTGATACCTCTCTTGGGCTCTTTTTATATCACCTAATTCGCTCTCTATTGCCTCTTTTACAGTTGCACCCTCTTTAAATTTTGGCGTTTGACTTAACATTCCAATTTCGATAGAGCTATCTATTATAATCTTGCCATCATCTGGCTCTTCAATTCCTGTTATTAGCTTTAAAAGAGTAGATTTACCACACCCGTTTTGTCCAATAATTGCTACTCTTTCACCCTCTTGCAAATGAAATTCCAAAGAGTCAAAAATCTGCTTAACATCATATTTTTTCTTAATATCATACATATCTACAAATGCCATAATCAAACCTCAATAAAAATTATCGATATTTTACCTAAAATTAAGCACATTTTGATATATTCTCAAACAAAAAGGTAATAGAATGTTACAAATTTTAATAATAGCTTTTACACTATACACTTTAATCAAAATATATGTTAGCGTTATGCAAATAGGTTACATAAGTGATGCAAAGAGAGAGGATGCAGTGCTATTGAGTCCTGCAAAATATGTAATTGCAGGAAATTATGCAATAAAAAAAGAGAGAATTACAATAGCTGAGAGTTTTGTAGAGTATTTTCTCTTTCTCTTTTGGGTATATAAAGGCTTCTCTTGGCTTCAAAATTTAACAGGCTTTAGTGGTATTTGGGCAAATTTACTCTTTATTTTTGGCTATTTGGCAATTAACTTTATTGTAACTTTGCCTTTTGATATCTACAAAACATTTAAATTAGATAAATCTTTTCATTTTAGTAAAACAACTCCAAAATTATATTTAATAGATACCCTAAAATCGATGCTTTTAACAGTAGTTATTGGTGGTATTGTATTTAGCCTAATTATCTATGTTATTGAAAACTTTAGCAATTGGTGGATATGGACATTTATAATCTTATTTGGTTTTATAGTTGTTACAAATATGCTATATCCAACAGTAATAGCACCACTGTTTAACAAATTTAAACCAATAGAAGATGAAGAGTTAAAGAGTGATATAGAGAGAATTATGAAGAGTGTTGGTTTAGATAGTGATGGAATATTTAGCATTGATGCAAGTAAGAGAGATAGCCGTTTAAATGCCTATTTTGGTGGGCTTGGCAAGAGTAAAAGAGTGGTCCTTTTTGATACTTTGCTAGAGAAGTTAAACAAAGATGAGATTATAGCAATTTTAGGGCATGAGTTAGGACACTACAGCCATAAAGATATCTTTAAAAATATAGCAACAATTGGTATATTTTTATTTGTAGTATTAGCTATTATTGGAAACTTGCCAACAGAGCTTTTTACACAAATGGGAGTTGTAGCAACTTCTGGTGCAAAAGTGGCACTTATTATGCTTTTAATGCCAATATTTAGCTTTGTGTATATGCCTATAATGGGGCTAATTAGCCGACATAATGAGTATGAAGCAGATAAATTTGGTGCAAAGATAGGTGGTAAAAATTATCTTATAAGTGCGCTGCTAAAGTTGGTAAATGAAAATAAGGCATTTCCAAAATCGCATCCAACATATATATTTTTCTACTACACTCACCCACCAGTAATAGAGAGACTTAAAGCATTAGGATATGATGATACGCAAAAAAATGACGATAGTGTTATTTTAGGCTTTTTAAAGTAATGTTAATAACAAAAGCCCTGCTTTGGGGGCAAAAAGAGTTAAAAGATATAGTTGAGCGCCCAAGATTAGAGGTTGAGATACTACTATCTTTTATGCTAAATTGTCGTCGCGAAGATTTAATATTAAAACAGATTGAAGATATCGATTTTGATATATTTAAAGAGTTAATTAATAGACGAAAAAATCTTGAGCCAATAGAGTATATTACCAATAGCGTAAGTTTTTATAAGTATAATTTTTTTATAAACAAAGGTGCTTTGATACCTCGCCCAGAGAGTGAAATATTGGTAGAGAAGGCAATTGGATTAATAAAAAAGCACAATATCAAAAGTGTAGCAGAGATAGGTGTAGGAAGTGGAGTTTTAAGCATATCTATTGCTAAAGAGTGTGATGTTGAAATAGAGGCTAGTGATATATCCAAAGAGGCGATAGAGGTTGCCAAAAAAAATATAGAAAAATTTAAATTAGAAGATAAAATAGTTATAAAAAATTGCTCAATGCTTGATTGCTTAGATACTCCAGAGCTTTTAATTAGCAATCCTCCATATATTGACCCAGAGTTTAAATTAGAAAAAAATATTTTAGATTACGAACCCCATTGCGCACTATTTGCACCAAAGGGTGGTGTTGAGATTTTACATAATATTTTAGATATTATTAAAGAAAAGAGAATAAAATACGCTGTATGCGAAATGGGGTATGACCAAAGAGAGTCTATTAAAGAGTATATTTTAAAAATTAATTTAGATAGAGAGATTAGTTTTTATAAAGATATATCAGGGCATGATAGAGGTTTTGTGTTACATTAGACCTCTTTAATATTAAACAAAAAGGATTTACACAATGAAAACAAATAGATATTTTACAATAGTTTATCTTCTAATTTTAGGTGTAGTTTTAGGGGCTACAATTTATGCTGGGGCTGTTGTGGCACCTGTTACTTTTCACTCTGAAAAGTGGCTTGGAGAGGAGCTTTTAAGTCGCTTTCAAGAGGGTCTTATAATGAGTGAAAACTTTATTCGCTTAGGCTACTTTATAATGCTTGGGGTTTTAGCAATTGTGTTTTATGAGGGGTATCAGTATAAAAGATTTAATAGAGATTTAGTTAAGACTCTATGTGCTCTTGGTGCTATTGGTTCGGCGATGCTATTTAAATACTTTTATATGAGCTCCATTATAGATATGCAAAAGCAAGGCGAAAAGGTAGTTCAAAGTCATATATTTGAAAATATGCACAAAGGTAGTGAAATTGCTTTAACACTATTTATGATTTTTATAATTGTGCTATTTGTTAAAACTCTTATAAAGGAGCTTAAATAGTGGTAAAACACCCATTTGGGCCAATTATTTTTAAAGATAGCAAGATATTGATTTTGGGCTCTTTTCCTAGTTTAAAGTCGTTTGAGAATAGCTTTTACTATGCACATCCAAAAAACCAATTTTGGAAAATATTAGCTGAAATTAGTGCTTATCCTGTAAATAACAGAGATCAAAAGATATGGCTTTTAAAAGAGTTAAAAATAGCTCTTTGGGATATAGTAGCAAGTTGCAATAGAGAGAATTCAAGCGATAGTAATCTAAAAGATATTGTGCCAAATGATATAGAGAGACTTTTGCAAGATTATCCATCTATAAAAACTATTGCATTTACTAGCAAATTGGCACAAAAGGTTTACAATAAGCACTTTAAAGAGTTAAATATAGAGACAATATATCTACCTTCTCCATCTCCAGCTTATGCGGCTATGAGTTTGGAAGAGAAGGTAGTAAAATATAGAGAGCTTTTAGGGGATATTTTATGACTTGGGCAATAGGCGATATACAAGGCTGTTTTGATAACTTTCAAAACCTTTTAACCAAGATAAACTTTGACCCAAATAGAGACAGGTTATGGCTTGTGGGTGATTTAGTAAATAGAGGCAACAAATCTTTAGAGGTTTTAGAGTATGTTTATGAGCATAGAGAGTCAATAGATATAGTGCTTGGAAATCATGATATTAGTTTAATTGCTGCATATTTTGGATTAAAAAAGAGTAATCCAACTATAGAGCCAATTTTAAATTCTGCTAAGGCTGAGAGTTTGATAAATTGGCTTAGAAGTCAGCCATTTTTACATATTGATTACAATTTGGGTTATGCAATGGCTCATGCTGGAATTGCTCCAAATTTTCAATTAGGAGCTGCAAAGCACTATAATGATATTTTACAACAAAGATTAAACTCAAAAGAGGTAAAAGAGTGGTTAAAAATTATGCTTAGCAAAGAGACAGATCATTTTGAGCCACATGGGCAAAATAGTGATATAGAGAGATATGCACTAAATAGCTTTATTAGAATGAGATATTGCTATAAAAATGGGTATTTAGATTTTAAACAAAAAGGCTCTCCTTATACTCTAAAAAGAGATGATTTATACCCTTGGTTTGATTGCCCTATAAAAGAGAAGAAAGAGTTAAAAATAGTTTTTGGTCACTGGTCCACTCTTGGGTTTTTAGATAGAGATGATATATTAGCATTAGATACGGGCTGTCTATGGGGTAGAGAATTGAGTGCTTATAATTTAGAAAGTAGAGAAAGAGTTTTTGTTAAATGTAAAGGGATAGATATTATAAAATAACTTTTGCACTTAAATCATCTATATAAGTTAGAGTTTTAAAAGTAAAGTATATTACTCTTCTTTTTGGACACTCGAATTTATTCCTACCAATAAGCTTGAAATTAACTTTTTTGTTTAAATAGACGCTAATGAATTCGCCTGTCCATATTATTTGAAATTTGTTTTGTTACTTAGCATATAAATTTAACTTTACACTTAAAATATTATTTTATGATGCTAGTAAGCTACTATCTATATTTAATACAAAAATTATCATGGCTCTTGACATTGTATATTTAAATTTTTAAATAATCTATTTATGGGATTTTAAAAAGTGAATAGTTTTTGTCAAGATATATGACAATTTTACATCAGATGCCACAATAGCACTGTTTAGTTTAAAATTTTAGTTAAAACTAGGTGTGAAAGTTAAGATTATAAAATAGTAGAGTTTTTGCAAAAACTTGCAAAAGAGAGTTTTAAAACTCTCTTTAAATAAAGTTAGTGGCTACAACCACAACTTCCACCTTCGCATCCACCGTTATCTACTTGACCTGTAGCTGCTTCTTGCTCAGTTGCATCTCTTTCGCTAACAACTGTTACATTAAACATTAAATCTTTTCCAGCTAATGGGTGATTGAAATCTACTTTTACTGTATCGTCATTAAAATCTACAACAGTAACTTGAACAGTTTCACCATTTTGACCTTGACCATATAGAGACATTCCCTTCTCTAAATCAATACCTTCAAATTGATCTCTTGGTATCTCTTGAATTGCCTCTTCATCTTTTAATCCATACGCTTCTTCAGCTTTTACTAAAATATCTGCACTCTCTCCAGCACTCATACCTACTAATTGCTTCTCTAAACCAGGAATTAATTGACCTTTTCCAATAATAAACTCTAAAGGTGCTGAACCTTTGTTGCTATCTAAAACTTCACTTCCACCAGCCTCTTTTAACTCATACTCTATAGCTACTACGCTATTTTCTTCTTTAATTGCCATTGTAATCCTTTTAAAAATATTTACCGATTTTAACTAATTACACTTTATCATAGCTTATAAAGTGTTATTTAAGATATTTTTTTGCCTCTTTTGCAGAGTTGGTATTGGGATAGCCATCTATTACAGCTTTTAAAAATACCTTTGCATCCGATACTTTTCCCTTTTTCTTTAACGATATAGCAGTATGCAGTAGCAATTTATCCATATAACTTGCATTCTCATTTAAAGATGCACTCTTTTGATAGTAACTAATTGCCTCTTTATATCTACCTTTTTTATATGCAATTTCACCTAGATAGAAGTTTGTAGATGCTTTTTTATACCCTTTTTTAAGTAGTTTTTTAAATATATCTTGAGCAGAAGAGAGCTTAGATTTTGTAAAATTAAGCACCGCGTTTTTATATAACTCTTTAGATGTCATTTTTTTAGCAGTAGTTCCACTAGATACTGGAGCTTGAGTCTCTACAGGAGTAATTGGTGCAGTAGCAGCCTCTTTTACTACCTCTTTTGGTCTAGATTCAAGCGCTGCAACTCTTTGTGATAGTTGGTTTATTATTTTAGTTAAATTATCACTTGCATTAGCTTTTAGTCTTAATTGCTCTATTTGGTTATTTTGTCCGTTAATAATAGTTTTAAGACCTTCAATACTCTCTTTTAATTGTGAAATCTTTTGTTTTAATATAAATATCTCTCTACTATTCTTTTTTGCTACAACTTCTGGGTCGATAAAGTCTGTATCAGAATATACTGACTGCTCTGCATTAACAACAGTTACTAAAATTACAATTAAAAAAATATTTTTAACTATGCTCATACTATCTCCTACCAATCAATTGATTGAATTCTATTTATACCCATCTTAAAAAGCTCACTTCTATTGGCGCTTAAATTTAAAAAGCCTATAGAGTTACCACCACTTGTTCTTTTTATATACATTACAATATTACCATCTTGACTAAATCTAGGGAATTGATTTACTCCTCCACTTGTTAATGGTCTTGTTTGCATTCCATTTGTATCTGTTAAATATATATTAAAACTCTTTCTACCCTCTTTACTTGAGTAAACTAACTCTTTGTCGTGTGCATCAACAGATGAGTTATTTGTCCCATGAAATACTACTTTAGATACATCTCCTCTTGTTAGTGGCATTTTAAATATATTTGGACTACCTAGCCTATTGGATACAAAAACTACACTACTCTCGCCATCTGCAAATTTACCACCAACATCTATACCACTAAATTTAGTTAATCTTTTTGCACTTCCACCACTAAAAAGATATATATCTGGTTGTGAGTTTGGTGCCATTGTAAGTAGAAGTTTTGAGCCATCACTACTAACATCTGAACATATCAACATACCTTGAGATTTAGTAATAAGACTCTTTTTCCAAGTATATATATTTAATTTATATAGATTTAAAACATCTCCTGCATAGTTACTGTAGTATAGAGATTTTTGCTCTTTATCTGCCCAAATAGGAAACATATTAAAACCATTCTTAACTATAACTTTTTGATATGTGAATGTATAATCTGCAAGTAGTATTTCTGTCTTTTTAGCTCCTGTATATCTTGAAATTACAACATATCTATTCATCCAATTAACAGGTGGGTATTTTTTTAAATCATTAATTTCACTAACAGCTTTATGGATTAAAAATGGAGTTTTCTCTAATCTTGAAACATTATAATTTTTTCTAAATATAATTTTTTTAGGCGACCCTTCATAGAGTTTAATATCTAAACTTGCCCCATTTGTATTGGTTTTTGAAAAGTTATAGAGTAGAGTTAATTTTGTTTTTGTATTTAAAGCAATAGGTAGTGTTGAGTAACTTATATTTGTTAGGTTATTATCTTTAACCAAAAAGTGTCCTGTAATTGAAAAGTCTGATTTAAATAATCTATTTAACTCTTTTTTAAACTTTGGTGATACACTAGATGCTCCAACAATAGTTATAGATTCACCCTGATCTACATTTTTATCAATTTTTATTACAGCATCAGGAGTTTTTGCAAAGAGTGCATATATAAATATAGATAAAAAGAGTAAATATTTCATATTGTGCCTTTTAATTTTTTTTATTGTAACAAAAAAAGAGTAAATATTATATTAAATAGTATTATTATAATATAATTTAAGCAATTATAGAAAAAAATCGCAGATAAAATGTGTAATAATTTACCCATTTATATTATAGATAACTGTAAAATTTAGTGGTTTTGGGCTTGAGTGTGGTCCAAAACCTACACTTTTTAATCTATCCAAATATGACTTTAATGATTTATTTAATTCAGGATTTAGAGAGTGAGATAGAATTTTATATTCAAATAGCCCTGTAGAGTAGATAATTAATTCTATTTTTATCTTCTCTCCTGCAAAGTTACTTTGTGCTTGCCAAGACCTCAAAATTGATGTAACTTTTGCTTTATACTTATCTACTAATCCTTTACCCTGATTAACTTTTTTAATACTTTTACCAGATTTACCTGCTCTTTTGTTAATTGGTTTATCATCTTTTATACCTTTTGGTAATTTTTTAAATAGAGATGAAGCCTTTGTTGGCTTAGTTCTTTTATTAGTTTTTGTTGGTTTTTTGTGTGTTGGTTTTACTCTTTTAGTATGAGTTTTTATAGCTTTTTTTGTATGTTTTATTGGCTTAGATGTTTTGCTTGTCTCTTTTATGTTTCTAACCTTTTTAACAACTTTTTTAGGCTCTTTTTTCTCTGTTTTTTTAGGCTCTTTTTTCTCATCTCTCTTTTGAGTTATCGATTTTGTTGATTTTGGCTTAACAGGTGAACCTAAAGAGACCTCAATTATATCAGATTTCTTCTCAACAAAATTTTTAGCTTTTTTCTCATCTGGGTCATATATTGCAATAGAGAAGATTGTAACAATTATAATTAGATATATCAATATAGATGAAGCTATCGCTTCTAACTGAACTCTTTTCATTCTGTAATAAGTGAAACTTTGGTAAAACCTACATCTTTAACACTTTTTAGTAGATATATTACATCACCATATGCTAAATGTTTGTCTGCTCTAATAAAAACTGTAGTATTTAGGTTAAAATTTTTAGATTTCATCATAAAAGTATCTCTAAAGTTATCTAAGCTAAATTGCTCTTTACCAAGATAGATTACCTTTTGAGCATCCATTCTAATTGTAACTTTAGACTCTTTATCGACCTCTTTACTCTGTGTGCCTTGAGGCAAGTCTATCTTCTCTTGATAGGTCATAGTAGGGGCTGTAACCATTAATATTGCCATTAAAACCAACATAACATCAACAAATGGCGTAATATTTAAATCTGGTTCATCATCCCAATTCACTATTCGCTCCTACTGACTAAAATCTCTGCAGCAGATTCAAGTGTAGAGTTTAACTCATAAACCTTTCTTTTAAGTAGTAAGTTAAAAGAGTAAGCAAAGATAGCAACAAATATACCAACAGCAGTTGCAATAAGTGCTTCACTAATTGCTGGTGCGACTACAGAGAGTGATGCACTCTTTAAATTACCCAATTTACTAAAAGCATCTAAGATACCAACAACTGTTCCAAATAGACCAATAAAAGGAGAGGTAGAAGCCATAATACTAAGTTGAGTCAAGCCCTTGGTTGATACACGAATTGTATCACTAATTGCAGCTTTAAAAATCTTATCTAAACTTCCATCAGACCTATTCATATAACTATAGAGAATTGAGCTTGGATCTGGATGAGTATCATTAGAAGTATATAGTTTAGATAGAGACTCTTGCTCTACTTTTAAACGCCTACTTATTGTTCGATATCTGTAGATAAAAATTGATAGAGTAGATATGAAATATAGTGAAAGTGTGCCTATAACTATATAAGTTATAATGCCACTTTGTGCAAAGTAATCTGATATAGACATACTCTACTTCTTGATAGATTCTATTTTGCTAACAGCAGCAGCAATTGTTGTATCACTACTTTGCGCTTTTTTTAATAACTCTTTAGCTTTTGATAAATTTTCGCTTAATTCACCCTCTTCATCTGTAATAGCAACTGCACCATCTACAATACAGCTAACTTTATTTTCAGAAACTTTTGCATAACCACCATTAATAGCTATTACAATCTCTTTATTATCATCTGTAGTTGCAGATATAACTCCTGCATCTAAAAGGCTTACTAAACTAGCATGTTGTGGTAAAACACCAAACTCACCATCTTTACCACAAAGAGTTACAACTTTTACATCGCCATCGTATATAACACCATGTGGTGTTACAATTTCTAGCTTTAAATTGCTCATGGGACTCCTTTAGTCTTTATGAAGCCTTCGCTTTAATTTTTTCTGCTTTTGCAATAGCTTCATCAATTCCAGCAACCATATAGAATGCTGCTTCTGGTAAATCATCATATTTACCTTCTAATAAACCTTTGAAGCTTTTTATTGTGTCATCTAGCGTTACATAAACACCTGGGCTTCCTGTGAAAACTTCTGCAACATGGAATGGTTGAGATAGGAATTTTTCAACTTTTCTAGCTCTTTCAACAGTTAGTTTATCCTCTTCACTAAGCTCATCCATACCAAGAATTGCAATGATATCTTGTAAATCTTTATACTTTTGTAAAATTGCCTGAACACCTCTTGCAACTTCATAGTGCTCCTCTCCAATAATTACAGGGTCTAGCATTCTAGAAGTAGAATCAAGTGGATCAACTGCTGGATAGATACCTTTTTCTGCAATAGATCTGTTAAGAACTGTTGTTGCATCTAAGTGAGCAAATACAGATGCTGGAGCTGGGTCAGTTAAGTCATCTGCTGGAACATATACAGCTTGAACAGATGTAATTGAGCCAGTTTTAGTAGATGTAATTCTCTCTTGAAGTTTACCCATTTCAGATGCAAGTGTTGGCTGATATCCAACTGCTGATGGAATACGACCTAAAAGTGCAGACATCTCAGCACCAGATTGTGCAAATCTAAAGATATTATCGATAAACATCAATACATCAAGACCTTTTTCATCTCTAAAATACTCAGCCATTGTAAGACCAGTTAATGCAATTCTGTTTCTTGCCCCTGGAGGTTCACTCATTTGCCCATAACATAAGGCAACTTTATCTAAAACATTCGACTCTTTCATTTCATTATAAAGGTCATTACCCTCTCTTGTTCTTTCACCAACACCAGCAAATACTGAGAAACCACTATGTTTTAGAGCAACATTGTTAATAAGCTCCATAATAATAACTGTTTTACCAACACCAGCACCACCAAATAGTCCTACTTTACCACCTTTAGCATATGGAGCAAGTAGATCAACTACCTTGATACCTGTCTCAAAAATCTCTGTAGTTGTGCTTTGCTCATCTAGTGGTGGTGGTGTTCTGTGAATTGACCATTCATTCTCAGCTTTAACTTGCTCTCCACCATCGATTGTTTCACCAATTACATTAAAGATACGACCAAGAACCTCTTCTCCAACTGGAACTTTAATTGGGTTACCAGTAGCAGTTACCTCTTGCCCTCTTACAAGACCTTCACTCATATCCATTGCAATTGTTCTAACACGGCTATCACCAAGTTGAATTGCAACTTCCAATACCAATCTCTTATCTTCTCCATCAATTGAAACTGTTGTCTCTAAAGCTTCATTTATTTCAGGAAGGTAGTCGCTAAATTCTACATCAACAACTGGTCCCATTACCTGAATAATTTTACCTGTCATATTACTCATCTATTCTCCTTAAATTATTTCATCGACTCAACGCCACTAATTATCTCGATTAACTCTGTTGTAATCGCCTCTTGTCTCGCTTTGTTATATGATACTGTTAAGCTATCAACCATATCTTTTGCATTATTAGTTGCAGCATCCATAGCCTGCATTCTAGCACTATGCTCAGCTGCTAAAGAGTCTATTAATGCGTAATATATTGTATATTCAATATATCTATTGATTAACTCATCTAATAAAGAGTCATCATCTGGTTCCATCTCTAACTCTGAAGTAGATATAGAATCTGGCTTAAATTCATCAGGATTAAGTGGTAGAATATTATCTACTCTTACCTCTTGTGTAATCATATTTACATATCCGTTGTGAACAATAATAACTTTATCAGTCTCTCCATCTAAATATGAATCTACAACAACTTTTATAAATTCTGCTGCTTTATCATAAGTTGGAGCAGAGCTTAAACCATCTACTGCACTCTCTAACTCTCTTTGTTGAAACTTATAGTAACCAATAGCTTTTTTACCAATTACTCTAAGTCTAACTTTAGCTCCTGCAGCTTCATACTCCTCTATAAAACTATTAGCCTGTTTAATAGTTTGAGAGTTAAATCCACCACAAAGACCTTTATCAGATGTAATTACAACAATATCAACAACTTTTGGCTCTTTAGTGCTTTTAAAATATGGAGAGTCAATACTATCTTGAGATTTTGCAATATTAGCAGAAATCTCTTCTAGCATCTCTGTAATTTTAATAGCATAAGCCTTTGATGCTTTAGCAACTTGCTCAGCTCGTCTAAGTTTTGCAGAAGATACAAGCTTCATTGCTCTTGTAGTCTTTTGCGTCCCTTTAACGCTCTTTATCTTTCTTTTAATCTCTTTTAAGCTAGCCATTCTTCAGCCTTTAATTAAGCGCTAAATTGAGATTTGAAATCCTCAATCGCTTTTTTAAGTTCCTCTTCATTCTCATCTGTAAGTTTTTTATTCTCTCTGATATCTTCTAAAATTTGTGGGTATTTACTCTCTACAAATAGTAAAAACTCTCTCTCAAATTTAGTAACTGCTTCTACTGGAATATCATCTAAGTAACCTTTTGTTCCAGCATAGATAGCTACAACTTGCTTCTCGATAGGAATTGGTGAGTATGGAGGTTGCTTAAGAAGTTCAACCATTCTTTGCCCTCTCTCAAGTTGATTTCTACTTGATTCATCCAAGTCACTAGCAAATTGTGCAAATGCTTGAAGCTCTCTAAATGAAGCAAGGTCAAGTCTTAGTGTTCCTGCAACTTGTTTAATTGCTTTAATTTGAGCGGCACCACCAACACGAGATACAGATAAACCAACATTAATAGCTGGACGAATACCAGAGTTAAATAAGTCAGTTTCTAGGAAAATTTGACCATCAGTGATAGAGATAACATTTGTTGGAATATATGCAGATACATCTCCAGCTTGAGTTTCAATAATTGGGAATGCAGTAATTGAACCAGCACCCAACTCATCATTAAGTTTTGCTGCACGCTCTAGTAGTCTTGAGTGAAGGTAGAAAACATCACCAGGGTATGCTTCACGACCTGGAGGTCTTCTTAAAATTAGTGACATCTCTCTGTATGCAACTGCATGTTTAGATAGATCATCGTAGAATATAACAGCATGTTTACCGTTATCTCTAAAGTATTCAGCCATAGTTACACCACCATATGGTGCCAAGAATTGAAGTGCAGATGGGTCAGAAGCACCGGCATTAACAACAATTGTATATTCCATTGCTCCAGCTTCTTCTAACTTTTGAACAAGTGAAGCAACAGTTGATTGTTTTTGACCAATAGCAACATAGATACATATTACATCTTGACCTTTTTGGTTAATGATTGTATCAATAGCTAGAGTTGTTTTACCTGTTTGTCTATCACCAATAATAAGTTCTCTTTGTCCACGCCCAACAGGAACAAGTGCATCAATTGCTTTAATACCAGTTTGTAGAGGTTCATGAACAGATTTTCTATCCATAATTCCAGGAGCTTTCTCTTCAACAAATCTCATCTGCGTTGCTTCTATAGCACCTTTTCCATCTAGTGGCTCACCAAGTGGGCTAACAATACGACCTACAAGTGCCTCTCCTGTTGGAACTTTTAAAAGTTCTCCAACTCTCTTAACGCTCATACCCTCTCTAATAGATTCAAATTGCCCAAGAACAACGATACCAACACTTGACTCCTCAAGGTTAAGAACCATTCCCTTAATGCCATTTTCAAACTCGACCATCTCTCCAGCCATTACATTACTCAAGCCATATGCTTTAGCAACACCATCACCAATAGAGACAACTTTACCCACCTCATTAATATCTACTTTAATTTCAAAATTTTCAATTCTCTCTTTTATTAAAGAGCTAATTTCATCTGCTTGCAGTTTCGTTGCCACAAATTCTCCTTTTTGTAATATAACTTATAGTGCTTTTTGAATATGCTCTATAAGAGCTTTTTTAACACTCTCTTTAGAGAAGTTAAGCTCTAAACCTAAATCGCTTACTTCCACCTTGATACCATCTAAATCACTTTTTATTGTCTCTAACTCAATATTTGCACCACTATAAGATGCTAATTTTTTCTCCAACTTCTCTTTTAGTGTTGAGTCTAACTCTTCATTACTCTCAACAACTCCTTTAAAGTTATTACTTTTTACCATAATCTCTTTTATTAAGATTTGATATAGTTCTGGAATTAGAGCTAATCTACCTTTTTGAGCCATCAACTCTAAAAGAGCAACAACTCTCTTATCTAATTTATCTTTTAAAGGTTCTACTAGAGCTTTAAATTTAACACTATTCTTAATTAATGGAGAGTTTAAAAAAGTAGATACTTTTTTATCTGAAGTTATAACTTCTGAGATAGCCCCAATTTGAGATGCTACCTCTTCTAATGAGATACCATCTAACTCTAAAAGAGCTTTTGCATATTTTTTAGCTATTAGTGTCTCCATTATGCCACCTCTTTTGTTACAATATTAACAATTTTTTCTGCATCTAATGGAATATCATCACTGCTAATACTATCATTCAAGATATTAGCTGTAGTCTCTTTAACTACTTTTCTCTTCTCTATTTCCATCTTCTCTTTAGCAACTTTTTCAAGAGTAGCAATCTCTTGCTCAGCATTTTTGAGTATCTTCTCTTTTACTAGAGTTATCTCTGCTTTTGCATCTTCTACAATCTCTTTAGCTTTTGCTTTAGCCTCTTCTAGCTCCTCTTGAGCTTTAATTTTTGCATCTTTTGAAGCTTGTCTTCTCTTCTCAATTTCAGCTAATTGCTCAGCTATCGAAGAGGTTCTGTTTTTTAGAAACTCTTTGATAGGGTTAGCTAAAAGATAGTATAAAAGTGCAACTAAAAGAACAAAGTTAAAGAGCCTTGGAACAAAATCTGTTTCACGACCAGTAAGCTCTAAATATTGCTCAGCCATCTTATTATCACCACTTGCTAATAAAAGTGCAGGAATAGCTAGTAGTGCCATTAATTTCAAATATCTACTCATACCTAATCCTTAAAAAGCTTGTGAAAATTTAGCTTTAAGAGACTCTTTAATAAGAGGAACTTGTGAAAGAAGACCATTTTTAAGTTCCTCTTTCTCCTCTTCTAATCTCTTAGTAAACTCTTCATAAGCTTTATCAAGCTCAACCTCTTTAGTAGCAATAAGTTTTTCAGCCTCGCTACTTGCTTCTTCTATTGCACTTTGACGCATTTTATTTGCCTCTTGCTTAGCTTTTTCAAGTATCTCATTTGCTTCTTGCAGTAACTCTTCTGCGCTACCAGAAAGCTCTTGAGACTCTTTAGAAGCTTTAGCAATAGTCATATCACGCTGATCCATAAAGTTAATAATTGGCTGATATAGTGCTTTATCTAAATAGACAATTAAGCCTATAAAGAGCAGAAGCACAATCAGCATCAACGACGGTGACAGTGTTAGCATTTGCCCTCCTATAAAAATATGCGTAATTTTATCTTATTAGATTTTAAATAGGGGTTAATTTTTGCTAGTCTCTTTAATAAAAGCTATAAATTTATCTAATTTATCATCTGAATCGAGTAGTATCTCTACACTTGATTTTTTTACTCTTATATCAAAAGGTATCAACTCTTTTAGTTGCTGAGTTTTATCTTTTGATATTTTAAAAGATTTGGATTTAATAATATCATCTACTCTTTTACTGCCATCTCTATCTTTTAATCTTTTAGCGATAGATTCTACCTCTCTAACACTAAGTTTTTGCCCTGCTATTGTATCTACTAAAACTTTTTGCTTATCTTTTGGCAAAGATACTAAAATTTTTGCATGACCTTGGGATATTTTATTAGATACAATTGCTTCTTGCGCATACTCATCTAAATTTAACAATCTTAATGTATTGGTTATTTGCGAGCGACTTTTATGGACAATATTAGATAACTCATCGTGTGTAATATTATGAACTTCTATAAGCTCTTTATATGAGTTGGCTAACTCTATAGCATTAAGATTTTCTCTTTGGATATTCTCAATAAGGGCTAACTCTCTTAATCTTAATTCATCTAATTCAATATCTGCAACTATTGCTTTAATAGTATCTAAATTAGCGAGTTTAGTAGCCCTAAGTCTTCTCTCACCAGCAATTAATATATATCTATCTTCATGATTAATTACTACAATTGGCTGAAGAAGTCCATGCTCTTTTATTGAGTCTGATAACTCTTGAAGTCTATCTGGATCAAAGTTTTTTCTAGGTTGATATGGATTTGGCTCAATCGAATCTACATCTATCTCTGCAATTATATCTGAATTGCTATCTTTAACTGCTTCGTTATATTGAGATTCGTAAGTAGAGCCTATCTCATCTAAAATAGCTCCTAAGCCTCTGCCTAAACCACTCTTTTTTGCCATAACTATCTGCTTTTTATTATTGCTGAGGCTAATGCTCTATATGCTTGTGAACCTTTAGATTGTGCTGCATAAGTTATAACTGGTTCGCCAAAACTAGGGCTCTCGGCAATTTTTACATTTCTAGGAACAACAATATAATCTTTTTTAAATTTAAATAGAGAATTCTTAAAGTGTCTCTCTAAATCGGCTAAAACCTGTTTAGATAGATTATTTTGTCCTGAATACATTGTTGGCAAAAAGCCTTTTATTTTAAGATTTGGATTTATAGATTTTTTAATTAATCCTATTGTATTCATTAGTTGAGCCAAACCCTCTAGTGCAAAATATTCACACTGTATAGGAACAATAACAGAGTCTGAAGCACCGAGTGCATTGATTGTAATTGGTCCTAGGGCTGGAGGAGAGTCGATTATAATATAGTCGTAGCTATCTCTTATTTTAGCTATCTTCTTTTTTAAAATTAACTCTCTGTTTCTATTTTTTTTGTCATAAAACTCTCGCTCTATTCCAACTAAACCTATATTAGATGGAGCAAGGTCCAATTTTTTATACTCTGTGCTTATTATAATATCTTCTAACTCTTTGTTGCCTATTAGAACATGATATATGTTAAATTCATAATCTGTTCTTTGAAACCCTAGATTTGTTGTAGCATTTGCTTGTGGGTCTGCATCTATTAATAACACTCTTTTACCCTCTTTTGAAAGAGAGGCCGCAAGATTTACAGCTGTTGTTGTTTTTCCTACGCCACCTTTTTGGTTGGCTATACTTATTACTTCACTCATCTTAAGCTATATATCCTTTCATCATTTACCAATAATGCGCCATCATCGCATAGTTTTGCATTTTTTAAAGTTGTTTTTTTTCCTTTAATATGCACAGTTAAACTTTTATTATTTTCAAATTCTACCCTATATTTACTGAGAACTTCCTGCCAATTTTTACCTTTTTTTAATAGCATAAAATATGAATTTAACATTTTTTTAACATTTTTTACATCATTAAAATATGCATACTTTTCATCTTTGGGTGTTAAATTTATACCTATCCCCACTATTAAGGTGTTCTTTAAAATTTGAGTAACAACTCCACCTGCTTTTTTGTTTTTTATATAGATATCATTAGGCCACTTTAGCCAACAATTATTGTCATATTCATGTAAAATTTCTTTCATAAAATATGCAAAATATATTGAGGCTGAACTTATTAGTAAATCTTTGGGTAGTGACTCTTTTTTTACTACGAAAGAGAGTGTCAAATCCCCTCTATTAGCGATCCAACTATTGTTTCTACTGCCTATTCCACCATATTGCTCATTAGCTACTATTGCTATCTCTTTATCTGTTTTGCCCTCTTTAATCAATTTAACAAGATATTTCTGAGTAGATTCTAATTTATCAAAATAGAGTATCTCCAATTGTTATCCTTTTACCCATTATATAAGCTTTTGCACTCATTTTAGCTTTTGATGGTGGCTGAAGTGTCGCAACTTTTATCGCACCCAAAGTGCAACCTATGGTAACACTATCATCGAATATATCTAAAATCTCCCCAGCATTATTTGTTGTAACTGAATCAATTAACTCTATATCTAATAGTTTTAAACCACTCTCCAAAAAGACTCCTGGCCACCCAAAAAATGCACAACTTTTAGCATAGAGTATATTTGCATCACTAAAATCTACTAATCCATCAGATTTTTTAATCTTTTTACACTTTGTAGATAGAGCATCAAATTGAGGTATTGGTTCAATATTATCAAACTCTCTTAATATACTTAGGGTCAATTTTGCAGCTAAATTACTTAACATGTTTGTCATATCATAAAGATTTGGTGCTTGAGCTGTTTTAATAAACCTAAACCCAAGCATATCTCCACTATCTAACCCCTCTTCCATTAACATTGCAGTAACTCCACTATACTCATCTTGATTTAATATTGCTTGTTGTATTGGAGATGCACCTCTATATTTTGGTAAAATTGATGCATGTAGGTTTATGCATGGAGCTATATCTAAAATCTCTTTTGGCAATAGCTGCCCATATGCTGCTACAACAATAAAATCTGGATTTAAATCTCTTATTATTTTATAAAAAGTTTCATCTTTCAAACTCTCTGGCTGATAGATTTCTATATTATGCTTTAGAGAGAGCTCTTTTACCGGTGGTGGAGTTAGCACCTTTTTTCTGCCAAATGGGCGATCTGGCTGAGTAAATGTAGCCACTACGCCTATATCTTCTGCTTTAATCAACTCATTTAAGATAACCTTTGCATAATCGGGTGTTCCCATAAAGATTACTCTCATACCATCTCCTTCGTAAATAGTGTTCCACCAATATGCTCTTTATTAAGTAGAAAACTCTCTATATCTTGTAGATTGAATCCACTTGCTAAAAATATGCTCTTGTCTCTATCGAGTAGAAATTTTGCAGCTTGAAGTTTTGTCACAATCCCACCAGTTGCAAACTCTCCATTTGGTGTGCATTTGGACTCTAACTCATCATTAGTTAAGTGAGTAACAACTTTTCGAGGTTTTGCACTGCTATTTTTGTTTGGGTCATCTGTATAGTATGCATCTATATCGCTTAATATTGCCAATATATCGGCATCAAAATAGTATGCAACATGGGCAGATAATCTATCGTTGTCTCCGAAAAGAAGCTCTTCTGTTGCAGTTACATCATTTTCATTAATAATTGGAACTATTCTATTTTCTAATAATTTTTCAATTGCACCTTTTGCAAATTTTGTTCTCTTTCTAGAGTCAAAGTCATCAGCAGTTAATAGAATTTGTGCAACTTCTATATTGTATCTATCAAATGCCTCTTGGTAGTGTTTTAGCAAGAGTGGCTGCCCAATTGCTGCTAGGGCTTGTTTCTCTTCTACTTTTGCTCTATTCATTGCAACTTTTGTAAAACCAGCTGCTACTGCACCTGAACTTACTAAAATTACCTCTTTTTTACTGCCGTGTAACTTTGCAATTAAATCTACAAGGTTTTGCAATCTATCTAGTGCAATTTTTCCATCTTGTGTTAATACATGTGAACCAACTTTTATTACTACTCTTCTCATTATTTCTCTTTTTTACTCTTTATTAATTTAAATAGTAGAAATTTAAGTGCATCAAGATTTACTCTTGAAACTGCCGAAATTGGCAAAAGAAAAATTGGCTGGTTATAATCTAAATCTTCCCAATCTTCTCTATCTTGAACATAACTTAATAGATTTTTTTCGGCTCCAAACTCTACTGCTTTGCTATTTGGCTCTAAACCTATATCTTTAAAAAACTCTTCTAATTTTTCATTTAAATCCTCTGCACTTAAAGCATCTATTTTAGTAACAGCTATTGCAAATGCTCTATCTCCAAGAGAGCTGGAGTATCTATTTATCTCCTCTTTAAGGGCTTCTAGTTGATACTTCATCTCTCTATAGTTTGTAGCATCTATCATATAAAGAAGTGTTTTAGTTCTCTCAATATGTCTTAAAAACTCCAATCCAAGCCCTCTACCATCACTTGCTCCCTCGATGATTCCTGGAATATCAGCCATTAAAAACGATTCATACTCACTAATTTGAACAACACCAAGCTTTGGTGTAAGTGTTGTAAATTCATAGTTAGCAACTTCTGGTCTTGCATTTGACAAAGATGATATAAGTGTAGATTTACCAACATTAGGAAAGCCTACTAACCCCACATCTGCAATAGATTTTAGCTCCAATCTTATCTCTTTTGTCTCTCCAGGAAGTCCAGGTTGTGCATAGGTTGGTCTCTGATTTGTAGGACCTTTAAAGTGAACATTACCCAAACCCCCTTTTCCTCCTGCTAAAAACTCTACTACTGCTTTATCTTCTGTTAAATCCAGTAAAACTTCTCCACTCTCAATATCTACAACTTGAGTTCCTGGAGGAACCGTTAAATAGAGATCTTCTCCCTTTTTCCCACTTCTTTTTCTCCCCTCTCCAGGGCGACCATTTTTAGCTTTAAGAATCCTCTT
Organism: Campylobacteraceae bacterium; assembly: GCA_026986085.1. Taxonomy (GTDB): domain Bacteria; phylum Campylobacterota; class Campylobacteria; order Campylobacterales; family Sulfurovaceae; genus JAADEQ01. The sequence goes on from JALSPE010000111.1 coordinate 21,765, forward strand.
TCCACGATAGTAAGAGAGAGTGTCAGTATTGGCATCTACTTTAAAATATACAGAACCTCCTCTTCCTCCATCTCCTCCATCTGGACCACCTTTGGTTACAAACTTTTCTGTATGAAATGAAACACAACCTGCTCCACCTTTACCTGAGCTAACAGTTAGCTCTACTTTGTCAATAAACATATTTTATTCCTTATACTTCAAATATACCATTTAATCTTTACTTTGAAAAATTGTTATAAAATTATATCTAAACTCATATTTCATATAGTTATTTTTTTTTACCTTAGCACCTAATCTTGATATAATATAGTTATTGGCAGATACCCTAATGCAGGTATTTTGCCAATTAATTAGATTATTTGGGATATTAGATGAAAACTATAGATAACACAATAAACCATATCGGTTCAAAAATTAAATATTATAGATTACTTAATAAAATTTCACTTTCAAAATTGGCTCAAGAGGCAAATATATCAAAATCTACTCTATTTGGTCTTGAAGAGGGTAGATCAAATCCAACTATCTCAACACTAATAAATATAGCTACAACATTAAATATATCTTTAAATGAGTTAATTGGTAACAGTATAGATGAGGGTGAAGGTGGCTCAAACTTAACTCTTGTATCAACACCAGATGATGAGTTATATAAGCTATACAAATTGACTCTGCTTCCAAATGAGTTATATAGTTTTAATGAGTTACAAGCTGCAAATATAGAAGTAGAGGTGATTGATGGTGCTCTATCTCTTATAGATAAATCGGTAACTCTATATTCAGGAGAGAGTATTGTAGTCAATTGCAATCAATATTTTAAAGCGTTAAATAGTGGTGCTATTGCTATGCTAAAGGTTTACAGATTACAAGATAATATATATATTAAAGAGGATATATTTAACAAACAAGCTTCTAACTCTCTGTTAGATAAAATAATAAAACATTCAAGAGATAGATTAATAAGCAGAGCTCTATTTACATCTATAATGCCTATCTCTCAAATAGAAAAAACAGCATATATGAATTATGTAGAGATTTTAGCAAATAAGGAGAGTTACTACTATATTTTTAAAAGATATCAAGGTTTAATTGGCAGAATTAAAGAGTATTTATCATTTATAGATAATAAAAATTTAGATAATTTTAGTAAATTAGAGAGTTTTATAGATAGCGCTGTATATAAAAATAGTTTAAATAAAGAGAGTTACGATTTATTAGATAAAGGTGTAACAGAAGATATAAAAGAGTTATTAATAGATGCGACCAAAAGAAGCAAAGAGAGTTTAGATGTAGTAAACTCTATATATAATGTTGAAAAAACAGAGAGTGAGTATATACTGCTAATAGATGATTTAGTAGATTCCCCAGAAAATATTGACAAATTAAGTTTAACAATAGGGCTATATAGAGCGTTAGAGGGGCTATATATTGTAGATGATAATCTATTAGACAGTAACGAATTAAAGGTTTATAATATAATAATTAAGTATCTTCCCAAAGCCCTATATTTTGCATATAATGGGTATCTAAATTTAGCTATAGATACATTAAAGAGATTTAATATGGAGTTTGGAACTCTCAGATTAGAGAGCTTGGAGTCTATATTTATTAATAACTTTATATCTACTGCCGAAATTATGAATATCTCATTAACCAATTATAATAGATGTAAATACTTAACTTCTGTAGATAGTGTTGAGTCTATCGCAAAAGATTTAGGCTTAATAGTAGAAGCTAAGGAGTTTATTTCTCCAGTATTGAGTAGAAGTGGATTGTATCTGTATCTATTTAAAAGAGAGAAATAGTATAACCTTTCCCCCTAATTCTAAGTAGTATTAACCCAAATTATGCAATAGAAATGTATCAGCAAAACACGAATAAATTCGCGTGTCTGTTTTTCCTAAAATTATTTTTTTGAATATTTGAGTTTAACTATTGTATATCTTTTAAACCTATTAATCTTTAACCTCAAATTGCTCTCTGCCTAGTTGATATAGGTCATTTCCGTAAGTGTCATTAACTACCACAACTGGAAACTCTTCTACTGTTAGCTCTCTAACTGCTTCTGGTCCAAGTTCGGGGTATGCAATTACTTTTGCACTCTTTATTTGCTTTCCAAGTAGTGCTCCTGCACCTCCTGTTGCTCCAAAGTATATGCCACCATACTCTTTACATGCATCTTTTACCTCTTGACTTCTGCCACCTTTTCCAATCATTCCACGGCTTCCGTGTTTTAGCATTGTAGGAGAGTAGCTATCCATCCTGTAACTTGTTGTTGGTCCAGCACTTCCTATTGGATCACCTGGTTTTGGTGGTGTTGGTCCTACAAAATATATTACACTTCCCTTTATTGGAAATGGAAACTCCTCTCCATTTTCTAATAGTTTAACTAATCTTGCATGTGCTGCATCTCTTGCTGTATATATTGTGCCATTTAAATAGACTACATCTCCAGCTTTTAATTTTCTTGTATCCTCTTCATTTAGAGGTGTATTTAAGTGATACTCTGCCATTATCCTCTCCTTAAATTGTTATATGAGTATGTCTTGAGCTATGACATTGAACATTTACAGAAACAGGAAGAGATGCAATATGGCATGGGTTTGCCTCAATATGCACACCAAGAGCTGTTTTTGTTCCACCCATTCCCATTGCACCAATTCCTAGCTTGTTAATCTCTTCTAATATAATCTCTTCTAACTCTGCCATCTCAGGGTCTGGATTTTTAGTCCCTAAATCTCTAAATAGAGCGTGTTTAGAGCTAATACAAGCCTTTTCAAATGTTCCACCAATTCCAACACCTACCGTTATTGGAGGACATGGATTTCCACCTGCATCACTGATTACCTCTTTAACATAGTTAATAATTCCCTCTTTACCAGCAGCTGGTGGGAATACTCTAGCGCGACTTACATTTTCGCTACCACCACCTTTTGCAGCATACTCTATCTCTATTTTATCACCCTCAACAATATCAAAGTGTATAATTGCAGGTAGGTTATAACCAACTGTATCTTTTAGATTAGCACGACTAAATGGTTCACAAGTAGATGCTCTTAAGTAGGCATCTGTATAACCTTTTTCTGTGCCTTCATTAATTGCATCTTTCAACAATCCTCCAACTACTCTAACATCTGCACCAACACGCACAAAAAATACTGCCAAACCAGTATCTTGACAAAGCGGACGCTTCTCATCTCTTGCAATTTTTGCATTCTCTAAAAGTTGCGCAATTACCTTTTTGCTAACTTCTGATTTCTCCTCTTTATAAGCTGTTTCTAAATACTCTAATGTATCTTCTGGAAGGTTGGTTGCTGTTGTCATAATCATATTTTTAACTGCTTCAACTATATCGTTATATTCCACTTCTCTCATATTTTCTCCTAATTGATTTGACCCAAATTATGCAATAGAAATCACCAAACTATCAATAGTCATTGTGCCGTGGGCATTTACAAAAAATCATCGCCTAACCTTTGGGTTAAGCTCAAATTTTTTGCAAACACCCACAACACAAGCACTATCAATAATTTTGGCAATCCTATTGCATAATCTGGGTTTAAGGCTACAAGCTTTTTGCTTTTTTGCAATAAAAAATTTTTAATCAAAGAATTTTTTATCTTTAAGCACATCTATCATCTCTCTTACTGATGAGACAGAGTGAGCAAATCTACTCTTTTGCTCATCATTTAGTGTCATTTCAAATAACTTCTCTACACCATTAGCTCCAAGTGCAACAGGAACACCACTTACCACATCACTATATCCATAGTGTCCATCCAAATATACTGCACAAGGGTGAATTTGTTTTGTATCTTTTAGTATTGCTTCAACCATAATTGCTGTAGATTTTGCTGGTGCATAGTATGCTGAGCCAGTCTTTAAATAACCAACAATTTCAGCACCGCCATTTTTTGTTCTCTCTACAATCTCTTCTATCTCATCTTTGCTTAAAATATCAGATAAAGGAACCCCAGCTACAGTAGAAAATTTTGGCAGTGGCACCATTGTATCACCATGACCACCCATAACACTAGCTCTTATTTGCCCAGCTCCATATCCAATTTTTTCATAGATAAAATGAGCCATTCTAGCACTATCTAAAATTCCTGCCATTCCAATTACTCTCTCTTTTGGAAAACCAGACTCTTTAAGTGCAACATATGTCATTACATCAAGTGGATTTGAAACCATTATAATTATAGATTCAGGTGCATATTTTTTAACATCTTGAATAACCTCTTTTGTTATTTCAGCATTAATCATAAGAAGGTCATCTCTACTCATTCCCGGTTTTCTTGGGCTTCCTGCTGTAATTACTACAATATCACTATCTTTCATCTGCTCTGCTTCGTGTGCCACAGTTACAACTGTATGAGTTCTTGCCGCATTTGCAGCTTGAGACATATCTAAAGCCTTTCCCATAGAGATATCTGGATTTCTATCTCTTAAAACAACTTCGTGGCAAACACCCTTCATAGCTAAAGAGTATGCTACTGTAGCACCAACATTACCTGCACCAATAATTGTTACTTTTTTACCTCTTTTTCTTTCCATCTATGCTCCTTTTTATTTGCACTCTAACCTAACAACAAGAGAGTTAAAAGCTCCATAAAGCTCTTAACTCTCTCTTCTTATATGTAAGGTTAGAGTTGCTGTAGTTTATTTGAGATTATAAAATAGAGATAGATAACTATTATCTTTCTCTATTTTTTCATAATTAATTGCTATATTGAATCGATAATTTTATTTAGAGTTTCGCTTGGACGCATAGCTTTTTCTGCTTTTGCATCATCAAACATAAAGTATCCACCAGTATCTGCTGGATTACCCTCTACTGCTAAAAGCTCTTTTATAATTTGCTCTTCATTATCTTTTAAAGCTTGTGCAACTGGTGCAAATTTAGCTGCTAAATCTTTATCTTCGCTATTAGCTAAAGCTTCTGCCCAATAGATTGCGTGATAGAAGTGAGATGCTTTATTATCTGGCTCTCCAACTTTTCTGCTAGGCGCTTTATTGTTATCCAAATAGCCCTCATTTGCCTTATCTAATGCTTGTGTCATCGCTTCTATTTTTGCATCACTATTTTTATGTGCTTCCATTCTTAAAGATTCAGCTAGAGCTAAAAACTCTCCAAGAGAATCCCATCTTAAATGGCTCTCTTTTAAGAATTGATCAACATGTTTAGGTGCACTTCCTCCTGCACCAGTTTCAAATAGTCCACCACCAGCTAATAGAGGAACAATTGATAACATTTTAGCAGATGTTCCAAGTTCTAATATAGGATACATATCCGTTAAGTAATCTCTTAAAACATTACCTGTAACTGCGATAGTATTTTTACCCTCTCTTACTCTTTTATTTGTAAATTTAGTAGCAGCTGCAACATCCATAATTTGAATATCTAAACCTTCTGTATCAAATTCTGGTAGATACTTTTCTACTTTTTTAATCATTTCAGCATCGTGAGCTCTATTTTTATCTAACCAAAATATTGTTGGAACACCTTCTATTCTTGCTCTTTCAACTGCTAATCTAATCCAATCTTTTATTGGAATATCTTTAGCTCTACTCATTCTCCAGATATCACCTTTTTCACATTTGAAACTCATTAGCTCTGTTCCATCTTCAGCCGTAACAGTTACATCTCCAGCTTCTTCTAAAATAAAAGTAGTTGGGTGTGAACCATACTCTTCTGCTTTTTGAGCCATCAATCCAACATTTGCCACAGAACCCATTGTAGATACATCAAACTGTCCATTTTCAACACAATCTTTCATCATCTCTTCATAAAATAGACCATAAGATGCATCTGGAATTACAGCAACACACTCTAGTGCATCACCATTTCTATCCCACTGTTTACCACCTTCTCTAATTACAACAGGCATAGATGCATCAATAATTACATCGTTAGATGCATTAAAGTTTGTTTGACCCTTATCGCTATCTACCATTGCAATTTTTGGAGAGTCACTATCTACAACAGCTTGGAATGCAGCTTTTATCTCAGCCTCTTTTTCATGACCTGCTATCTTCTTCTCTAAATCACTCATTCCTAAGTTTGGATTAACACCAAGCTCTTTAAATGTATCTGCATACTTTTGGAATACATCTTTAAAGAATACCTCAAATGCGTGACCAAACATAACTGGATCACTAACTTTCATCATTGTAGCTTTAAGATGTATAGACCAAATTACACCCTTCTCTTTTGCCTCTTCTATAGTTTTGGCAATAAAATCTCTAAGTTTTGCAACCGACATAAAAGTTCCATCTAAAACTTCACCATCAAGTGCTTCTATAGTTGTAAGCTCTTTACCATTTAGTGCGATAGTTACCTTTTGAGCTTTATCCATAGTAATAGATTTTTCATGCTCATAAAAATCTCCATCACCATTCATATGAGCTACATAAGCTTTTGAGTCATCTGCAAATGGCTTAAGTCTGTGTGGATTATTTTGTGCAAATTTTTTAACTGCCTTTGCTGCTCTTCTATCTGAGTTACCCTCTCTTAAAACTGGGTTTACAGCAGACCCAAGGCAAACTGCATATTTTGCACGAATTGCTTTTTCTTCTTCATTTTGAGGATCTTCTGGAAAATTTGGTATATCATAACCCTTACCTTGAAGCTCTGCAATACAATCTTTAAGTTGTCCAACTGAAGCTGAGATATTTGGTAGTTTAATAATATTTGCTTCTGGCTTATTAACTAATTCACCCAATTTTGATAATTCATCATCTGCAAATCCAAATTGCGATAATACACGAGCTGCAAGTGATATATCACTTTGAGTAATATCTACTCCAGCCTCTTTAATAAAGTTTTTTACTATTGGAAATAGTGAATATGTTGCTAATGCTGGAGCTTCGTCGATTTTACTCCATATAATTGTAGGTTTAGACATTCTTGATGTTCCTCCGTTAAATTTATTGTAATTAGAGTTTAACAGCTATTGCCTAAAGTAGCAATTTAAGTAGGAATATTTAGGGTATTTAAAGTTTATATTGTTTCTCTTAGTTACATATTTATACTATAAACTAAAAGTGTGTAGTTGAAATATGTTACCTTTTAACTCGAATTATTTTAGTAGCAGTATAGGAGATAATCTCTATACTGTATAGGTATTTAAAGGATCTTGCAAGGCAACGGCATCAATCTCTACTTTTACTCCAAGAGGAAGAGTCTTAACGGCAACTGTGCTTCTTGCTGGTCTATGTTCTCCAAAATAGTCGGCATATATCTCATTTACAGTTTTAAAATCTTTCATATCAGAAAGATATATAGTTGTTTTAATCACCATATTCAAAGAGCTTCTAGCAGCTTCCAAAACAGCTGTTAAATTATTTAATACTTGCCTAGTTTGCCCCTCTATATCTTCACACTTAATTAAACCATCAGTGGTAAGTGCAATTTGACCAGAAGTATATACCATCTCATTTGCAATAACTGCCTGAGAGTATGGTCCAATAGCTGCTGGTGCATTATTAGTAGAAACATATTTAATACTCATTCTTAAATCTCCTTTTAATTATTTTCATAGAATATATATTGTGTTGAGTAACTAGATACCTCAAAATAGACTTTCTTCTCTCCTGGGTCTTTTTTTAGGTTAAAGTTTTTATCATCATATCCATAACCAAATCTGTATGGTCTAGGTTTTCCATCATCAGTTCCAAGTGCTGTTGAGAGCTTATCTATCTTAATAAATCTCTTTACCAATTTATCACCCATATAGATATCTAAAACTCCATCTGTTCCAGTAAAGTTTTGGATAGATCGACTAATCTTGTTTTGACTCTCTTGTGTGCAACCTGCAAATATCAAAACACCAACGCCTATAACAAAAAGTAACTTTTTCACTCTTAATCTCCTAATTTAAATTTTTTTATCTCAAAATCACCTTCGCTATTATAGTATAAATAGTGCAAAATGTCGCTTTTAATTGGCAAATTTAGTAAAAATCTTAGTGCTAAATTTGCTTCAAACGATGCAACCTGCATAACCATAGGTGCGCTAATACCCTTTTGTTTTACATCTTTTTTATTAAAAATTGAAAAAGAGCTATCTTTAAATAGACAAACCTGACCATTAAACTCTTCTACACTTCCATAAATCCATGCAATATTTAACTCTTTAGCGTAATTATCAATCTCTTCTCTAGTCTCTAAATTATCTGTTGCATCAATAATAAGGTCATATCTTGGGCTCTCTTTAATAAACTCATTAAATGGCATAGTATATGATTTAGATTTTAAATTGTTATCTCTTCTTGCAATTTTATTCGATACAACTTCAGCTTTTAATCTGCCTATATCTTTTGTATCAAATAGTATCTGTCTGTGGATATTGTGTATCTCTACTCTATCAAAATCTACAATATCAATCTCTCCTAATCCAACACCACTTAGAGCCAAAGCAACAGAGCAACCAAGCCCTCCACTACCAACAATTAGTATAGATTTATCACTTAAACTCTTTTGAGCCTCTTCTCCCCACAACATAATTTGCCTAGAGTAGTAATCTTTCATTAGAGTTCTCCTCTCTTTTTTAGAGTAGCACTAAAGCCCCAACCTCTTCTTGCATCTGCTAACTCATCTTTTGTTATTGGCTCAATTAGCATAGACTCTCTATCTTCAAGCTTCATCTCAATTTCGCCATCTGGAGTAACAAATAAAGAGTCTCCATAAAAATGCCATCTATGCGATTCATCCCTATAGTCACCAACTCTGTTTGCCCTTAAAATATAGCAGTTATTTAAAAAAGCTCTCATCTTTATTAGCTCTCTCCATCGTCTCTTAGATTCAAAGGTAGAAGATGTTGGCAAGAGAACCAAATCTACTCTCTTTCTTAAAATAGACTCCCACATCTTATCAAAGTGCAACTCAAATCCACCCATAATAGCAATTTTAAATCCATCTATAGTAAAAACCATAGGCTCCTTCAAACTCTTTATAGGGTTGTTAAAAAACTTCTCTTCACTCCAGTGAGAGTAGTTTATTAATATCTGTTGTGTATAGTAGCTTGTAGATTTAGGTGATATTTTAACTATTTTTTTATAATATTTACCACCCTTAACCTCAATAATAGGGGCAACAAGAGTGATATCAAACTCTTTGCTAAACCTCTTTAACAAGTCGATATTAGACTCTGTCTGCTCTTTTATCATACTTTTTGGAAAACTCTCAAGCTCTTTAAAAAAAGGATTTAATACATACTCTCCAAAAAGAAGCAGTTTACAATTTCGCTCTTTAGCTTTTTTTAAATAGAATTCCAATCTTGTAGTATTTAAACCCAAAGTTGGCAGTTGCAAAAGCCCTACAACCAACTCTTTCACGACGAAACTCCACTCTTTTCTTTGTTAATCTCTTCAACTTTCAACTTTGCACTCTCTAGCAAATTTTGTGCTTCAGTAATAACGCTTAGAGCCTTTTTATATACATCAATACTCTCTTCTAGCGTAATATCTTGACTCATTAATTTATCTATATACTCTTTTGCTAATTCTAAATTCTCTTCAAAACTCTTCTGTTTCATCTACTTAAAACCTCCGATACTATACTTTTAAATTTATCCAACTCAACTAAAAATGCATCATGCCCATAGTTGCTATCTATCTCATGATAAGTGTAACTTTGAGAGTTTCTATCTAACATTTTAGCCAAATGTTCCATCTCCCTTGGTAAAAATAACAAATCGCCACTAAAACTTATTAAATGGATATTTGCTTTTATTCTTAAAACTGCATCATACAACGACTCATAACCCCTAGATAGATTAAAAGTATTGATAGCTTTCACAATATAGAGATAGCTAAGCGGGTCAAATATTTTAGAAAAATTTCCTGTATTATACTCCATATATCTCTCTACCTCATACCTACCAAAGAGCTCAAACAAACCATCGTTAGATACATATCTCCTACCAAATTTATCACCCATAGAGTCTGGAGAGAGGTAAGATATATGCCCTGCAATCCTACCAATTGCCAAACCATCACAACCAAGCTCTTTAAATTCATCTTTTGCGTAGTTTCCATTATTAAATCTGGGGTCTCTGCGTATTGCTTCTACTGCTACCTTGTTAAAGGCAATAGCCCAAGGCTGGGTTGCATAAGTTGTAGCCATAGCAATAATATTTTTTGCAAAATTTGGATAATCTACAGCAAATTGAAGTGCTTGCATTCCACCCATAGAGCCCCCAATAATGGAGTGAACACCATAGATACCAAGAGAAGACAGAAGGTGCATCTGTGCTTTAACCATATCTTTAATAGTAACTACAGGAAACTTTAATCTATATGGCTCATTAGATGGATAGTTGCTACTCATAGGACCAGTGCTACCAAAACAAGAGCCAATTGTATTAGTGCATATAACAAAATATTTAGTTGTATCTATTGCTTTTCCATCACCAATAAGCCCATCCCACCATCCAGGCTTTCTCTCACCCTCATAATATCCAGCAGCGTGGTGAGAACCACTTAGGGCATGACAAATTAATATAACATTATCTTTTGCTTTATTTAGTGTGCCATATGTCTCGTATTTAATATCATAAGGCTCTAAAATACGCCCACTCTCAAGATACAAAGGCGATGTAAAGTGTGCAACTTTAGTAGTTATCTTCATTAAACTCTTCTATATAAAATATTTAAATGTAATTTTAGCCAATTTTATTAAATTATAGAAGTATTATAGATATTTTACTTAATTTGTAAATATAAATCATTTAAAATATACCATGCTGTGTGTCTTTACCAGAAGCATTTAATTTATTTATTACCTTAACTTTTGCGCCTAATTTTAACTAAAATTTCAAAGTAAACAGTGGTATTGTAGTATCTTTAAAAAATTGTCATATATCTTGATAAGAACTATTTATTTTTCAATATGCAATGTCAAGAGTTGTGATAACTTTTGTATTAAATATAGATAATAGCTTGTGCTAACACCACAATATAATGATTTAAGTTAAAAAGTTAAATTCATACACTAAACAATAAAGCATATATCAAATAATACGGACACGCGAATTAATTCGCGTCTATTTAGGTTAAAAAGTTTATTTGAGCTATTGCCTCGAATAAATTCGAGGGTCCGATAAGAAGAGAAATAAACTTTACTTTAAAAGCTTTAGTTTACTAGCATTATGAAATATCGATGATTTAAGTTAAAAAGTTAAATTCATACACTAAACAATAAAACATATATCAAATAATACGGACACGCGAATTAATTCGCGTCTATTTAGGTTAAAAAGTTAATTTACTACTTCTTATAAAAATTTTTTGTATCTTTAACAATATCAATTTTTACCTTGGCTACACCACTTTTTATGAGTCCAATTTTTTTAGCAGCTAAATATGAGAGGTCCAAGACTCTACCTTTAACATAA
>JALSPE010000112.1 GCA_026986085.1 Campylobacteraceae bacterium
TATACTTTCAATGGCTCTATTATCTATAAATATCTTTGCAGATACAGTTGCTACTCCTTCTAATTCGGAGCTTAAAATTACTATCTATAACAGCAATATAGCATATATTCATGAAAAAAGAGAGGTTAATGTAACCGAGGGTAAACAAAAATTAATCTACGAGGGTGTGCCTTCATCAGTTATAACTCAAAGTGTTGTGCCTACTTTTTTAGGTATAAATACAAAGCTATACTCTCAAAACTATATTTATGACCTTATATCTTTACATTCAATGCTTAAAAATAGTATAGATAAGAGTGTAGAGTTTTATACAAATGGTAAAGAACCAAGATTATCTAAAGGTAGGTTATTATCTACTTCTCCAGTAATGATTCAAGAAGATGCGACTAAAAAGATATATACGCTAGATAGTTCAACTCAGGTAATTTTTTCTGAAATACCTAAGAGTATGATAACCAAGCCTAGTTTGGTTTGGAATATAGAGAGTGAAAAATCGGGTAAATTGGATATCGATTTAAACTATTTGGCAAAAGGTATAACATGGAAAAGCGACTATGTATTAAACTTAAAAAAAGATACTTTTGATATTACAGCGTGGATAACAGTTGATAACAACTCAGGTGTTGCATATAAAGATGCTAATATAACCTGTTTAGCAGGAAAGGTAAATAGAGTAAGAGCAAATGATATAAATATTTTAAAGTATTTGGATGTTAAAAAAAAGAGGACAGGTAGCGCATTTGCCTCTTTAGAAGTTAAAGAAGAGTCATTTGCTGGTTATCACATATACAAGATACCTTTTAAAGAGACAATTAAAAATAAAGAGCAAAAACAGATAACCTTCTTTAATAAAAAAGATGTAAAGTATAATCAATATGCAACTGCGTCAAATAGCAGATTTACTAAATACGATATAGAAAAATTTAAATTTACAAATACTATAGAGTTTAAAAATAGTAAAGCCAACAATATGGGCGTTCCCCTGCCAGAGGGATTAATTCGTATATATCAAAAAGATAGTAAAAATGAAACCCACTTTATTGGAGAGCAAAAGATAGATAATATACCTACAGATGAGAATGTAACACTAAAAATTGGAACTCTTTTTGATGTTGTAGGAGAAAAAAGAGTAACAAAATATATAAGGCATAGTAAATACTTGAATATGGAGACAGAGTATAAAGTAAGAAATCAAGGTAAAGAGCCAAGAGTCTTAAAAATTAAAGAGTATATGCCAGTTTACGGAGAGAAAATAATACTTACAACAAGTTGCAAAGGAGAATGTGTGGTTAATAAAAAGAGTGCATTTGTGCAAGAGTTTACAATAAAGTTAAAACCAAAAGAGAGTTATAAATTCACATCAGAGTTTGAGCAGTCTTGGTAGTTCTACTGCACAAACCAAACTAGATACTCGAATATATACGAACTAAAAAGAATATAGAGTTGAAAAAGTAGATAAAGCTACACCAAAGAGCTAAGTTCTCCTTCTACTTTTTCTAATTTCTCTTGAGCCTCTTTTAGGGCTTTTTGGTTTTGCTCTATTACCTCTTTTGGTGCGTTTGCTACGAACTTTTCGTTATTTAGCATTCCATTTAATTTATTAATCTCTTTTATTAGTTTCTCTTTTTGTTTTGTTAGCTTATTTACTATTGGCTCTAAATCTATGTCGCCTGTTGAGATGTAGCTCTCTACTCCATTGGCAACATCGACTACGCTTTTGTCTGGCTTGGTATCTACAAACTCAACCACCTCAACCTTTGCCAACTTCTCAATAAATGGTTTAAGGGTCTTTATGTCAATCTCTCTTGTAAACTTTACATATGCTTTATCAATCTTTTTATTTGCCAAATCAACCAGAGTTTTACAGCGTCTTAGCGATACAATTGCCTCAATTGCCAAGTCAAAGTCGCTTGAACTATCTACCTCTTTTACTTTTGGATATCTCTTAACCATTATTGAGTTATCTTTGCTTAACTCGCTATTGCTTAGTTTTTGATAAAGATGCTCTGTAATAAATGGCATATATGGATGAAGTAGCTTCATTGACTCTTTAAATATAGCTCCAAGTTCTGCTATACTATCTTTACTTGCTTTGCTAAGCTCAATTCCCCAATCGCAAAACTCACCCCAAAGGAAGCGATAAAGAGTTGTTGCACCATCGTTAAATCTATACTGCTCTATATAATCTCTTGTCTCTTCAACAGCTTTGTTAAATCTATTTAGCATATATTTTCCAAGTGGTGTTTTAA
>JALSPE010000113.1 GCA_026986085.1 Campylobacteraceae bacterium
ATAAAGATGCCAAAGATATATTAAGCTATGACCCGCAAAGACTTTCTGATTTGGGTATTGTTGAGCTTCTCTCTCCAGTTAGACAACAAAGCATGGAAGCTTTTTTAAACAAAGTTTATACATATGCTCAAAAATGTCAAAATGGAGAACTTTAATGGCAGATTTAAGAGATGTAACACCAGAACAGACAAAAGAGAGAGTAATAGAAGAGTTGCAAAAAATTTATGACCCAGAACTACCTGTAGATATCTACAATTTAGGATTAATTTATGATGTAGATTGCCATAAAGATGAAGTTAGTAAATTAAATAAATGTAAAATTATAATGACTCTAACATCAGCAACTTGCTCTATGAGTGAAGTTATAGTAGATTTAGTCAAATCAATTCCAAGCCGTATGGATGGAGATTTGCTAGATATGGATGTAGAACTGGTATTTGACCCACCTTGGGATCAAAGCAAAATGAGCGACGAAGCAAAACTAGCTATGGGAATGCTCTAGCTAATACTTATCAAATTTCTTGCATAACTCAAATAAAGTTATGCAATATTTATCAACCTATCTCTTTACAATAAGCCAATCTATAGACTTTTTGCAAAACTCATGAATTGAGAATATTTTTTAGTGTATATTAGATAATATTTTATATCTTTGAAGAACTAGCCTTAGCTAATTCAAAAAGATAGAGAATAAAAGATGATGTATAATAAATAATATGCTCTTTCATTTAGTTTTGCAAGAAGTCTTATATAAACTTAACATATATTTTAGATATAATTAGAGTAATTTTTTTACTAAAATAGGATAAATTAATGAAAAAACTAATAATATTAATTTTAATACAAGGATATTTAATGGCAGCTAGTTTACTAAAGGTAGATGTTAATGGTGTTGAAGTTCCTGTTATTTTTGAAAAAGATAACAGACTTCCTTTGGCTTCGGTAGAGTTTATATTTAAAGATAGTGGCTATCTTGCTAGCAAAAAAGCTGGGCTAGTTACTCTTAGCTCAAGTTTACTAAATGAAGGAACTTCAAAAAGTGGTGCTATAAATTTTGCAAAAGAGTTAGAAAATAGAGCTATAGATTTAAGTGTTCATACAGGAAGAGAAACTTTAGTATTTACAATAGAGTCTTTAAAAGAGCAATTTAATTTTGGTGCCGATAAGTTAATAGAACTACTAAATGACCCAAACTTTAAAGATGAAACTTTTAAAAAAATTGTTAAAAAAAGATTAGCACAATTAGAGAGAAAAAAAGATGACTACGACTATATAGCATCTAACGGTTTACGCTCAACGCTTTTTAAAAATACACCCCTTGCCCTACCTTCACTAGGTAATGAAGATAGTATAAAATCTCTAAAACTAGATGACATAAAAAACTATATAAACACTCATATAATTTTAGATAATTTAATAGTAGTAGTTGGTGGCGACTTTAAAGAAGATGAAGTAAAAGAGTTTGTAAAAAAAGTTGCACTAAATCTAAAAAGAGGAAAAGTAGAGCCAATATCTAAAATAACAGCAGATAGCTCAATGCAAACAGTAAAATTTAAAGAGCCAACAAAACAGGCATATATCTACTTTGGAGCTCCATACAATATGGAGATAAATGATACAAAAAGAGTTATAGGAAAAGTTGCATCTTTTATATTGGGAAGCAGTGGTTTTGGAAGTAGATTAATGGAAGAGATAAGAGTAAAAAGGGGTCTAGCCTACTCTGCATATAGCCGCTTTATAGTAAACAAAACCAACAGCTACTTTAGTGGCTACCTTCAAACAAAATTAGAGTCTCAAGATGAAGCAATAAAAGTAGTTAAAGATGTTGTAGATAATTTTGTAAAAAAAGGTGCTACAAAAGATGAATTAGAGAGTGCTAAAAAATTCTTTTTAGGTAGTGAACCTCTACGAGTAGAGACTCTATCTCAAAGAGTAAATAGAGCCTTTAATGAATATTATAGTGGTGCTGGGCTTGGGTTCAGTAAAAAAGAGTTGGAGATAATAGAGAATTTAAAACTCTCTGATTTAAATAATTTTATAAAAGAGCATAATGAAATTAATAAAATGAGTTTCTCTATTGTAACTGACAAAAAGTAATGTTCAAAACAGAAGATATACCACTACTCAAAAAGCTAAAGAGAAGAACACTTCTCGATTTGGCTCTTACTGCTCCTAGTAATTATAAAGATACTACTTTAAGTAAAGATATAATTGA
>JALSPE010000114.1 GCA_026986085.1 Campylobacteraceae bacterium
AGTTTTATCCCACCACCCCTTAAAATAACCAGCTATTACTCCATATACTAACCCAATTATTGATGCTATTACAGCAGAGCCAACGCCAATTAAGAGTGAAGCTTGAGCCCCTTTAATTACCCTTGCCAATATATCTCTTCCTAATCTATCTGTTCCCATTATATGTTGAAGTGATGGAGCTTGTAGTATAGCACTTTTATTAAATTGATATGGAGATACCGTATATAATAGTGAGCCAAATATTGCTACTATTACAATAGCACATAATATAAAAATAGAGATTTTTGGTTTTTTAATACTACTCATATTTGCCTTCTAGTCTATAGTAACTTAATGCGCTTTTTCCAAATTTTTTATATTTAAATCTTTTAAGCTTTTCTATTTTATCAGGTAATTCTATATCGGTCATATGTTCAACAATAACCATAGAGACAAATGGGTCTTTGATTTTTGCTATTAAATTTATACATTTATCATAAATATCTTCCATCCCATCTCTTATGCTAAAGGGTGGGTCAAAGTAGAAAAATGTGCACTCTTTACTCTCTTTTAATTTGTTATATAGGCTATCAAAAAGTTCAAAAGCATCGCCATAAAAGATAGTAGAGTTCTCTTTGTCTATGTTGTTTATATTATCTTTAAGTAGTCTGTGTGCAATATGGTTTTTCTCAAAAAAGTAGGCTTTTTTTGCACCACGGCTTAGAGCCTCTAATCCAATAGAGCCACTTCCTGCAAATAGTTCTACAAAGTTACAATTTACCACATCGTAGGCAATAGAGTTAAATAGCGACTCTCTCAAAATAGATTTTGAACTTCTTGTAGTGTTTATTGCAGGTATCTCTATATTTTTTCCTTTATACTTACCTGCAATTATTGGTGTTTTAAAATATTTTATCTTATCTTTTGCCACTTTTGCTCCATTTGCTAAGTTTTTTGTCTTTACTTTTATTTGAATTTTTTACATAAAAAAACAGTTAATATAGTTAAAATATATCTTATATTAATGCTTATATTTTTAAGATTATAATATAATTACAATAAAAAAGGTATTAGATGTCGCATTTAGAAATAGAGAAGAGATATTTATGTCGCGCAAATAGCCTTGTTAAATATTTAAAAAAGAGAAAAATCAGATATAGCAAGAGTAAATTAGAGCAATTTTATCTTATTGCAAATGTAGGGGAGACTCTAAGATATAGAAGAGAAGAGAATAGATATATAAAAAATAGGAAAATAGGCACGGGGCTTGTAAGAGAAGAGTTAGAAGAGGAGGTAGATAGAGATAGTTACGAAGAAGCAAAGAGAAAAAATAGTGGTGGAGTAATAAAGAAGTATAGATATAGATTTTTTTTGGAAGATAATCTATATGAGCTAGATATTTTTAAAGGTAAATTAGAGGGTTTATCTATTTTAGAGGTTGAGTTTAGAGATATTGAGAGTGCAAATAGCTTTATTATGCCAAAGATTTTAGAGAGATTTATAATAAAAGAGATTACTAATGAAAATATTTACAGTAATGGTGCATTGTCAAAATCTATGAAAGTTCCACTTAGAAGAGATTCTAAAATATCTTTAAATGAGATTAAAAAGAGTGACAAAATAGCAAAAAAAGCTGATTTTGATTTATATATTTCTGATTATGAAAATAGTAAATATGCCTTAATTAATAGTTTTAAAAGAGATTTAATTGCTATTGATTTAAATTTATCAGAGTTTTTAAATATGAATAAAATAGAGAATATTGAAAATATTGAGAGCGCATTGTTTGATATAAAGAGTCTATTAAAGTGTTATAAAAATTATATAAAAAAGAGAAGTTATAAAAATATATTAATAAATATAAACAATATAATGGCTATATTGGATAATACAATTAAGCTTAATAAAAGTTTTAAATATCTATTAAAAAAGAGTAATAAAAGAGGTTTTGATATTGAGTTGTTTAAAGATGCACTAAAGGTAGCAAAGCTACAAAAGATAGATAGAGATATTATTATAAATAGTCAAATAGTAGATATTTTTAAAAAGTTAAATAGTGAAATATCAAATATTAAGTTGAAAAAAAGTATTGAGAAGCCATTTTACTACTATCAAAAAGATATTAAAAATGAGGCAAAAAAATCTTTAATTAAGTCTATAAATAGAGGTTCAACTGTAAATATATATAGAGCAATGAGATTTTACAAGAGGGTTTGTAAATATATAAATAAAGAGTTTAAGTTTAAAAAAGAGTATAAAAAGATAAAGAAACTATATTATAAATTATTATGTAGCAATTACTCTAATATAAAAGAGCCATCATATAAGAGTTTTCAAAAAGTAGTTATAAAAATTGCAAAGAAGATATAGTGGCAACAGAGCTTCAAAAATTAGTTTGGGAAAAACTAAAAGAGATACCAGAGGGCAGAGTAACTACATACAAACATTTAGCTGATGCTCTTAATACAAAAGCAGTAAGATCTGTTGCTTCTGCTGTTGGTAAAAATCCATATGCTCCTAATGTTCCTTGTCATAGAGTAGTATTAAGCTCTAAAAAGGTGGGTCAATATACTCATATACTTGGAGTAAAGAGAAAAATAGAATTACTCCAAAAAGAAGGTGTTGTAATAGATAACAATTTAGTGGTAAATTTTGATAAAATTATTTTTAGTTGGGATGCGCAATGAGTTTTGATGAAAATACTAGCTTTTTTAACACTTTAAGATTGATTGTATTTTTAATCTTGATACTATATCCAAAATCACCTATAGCTAAGTTACTACTTGCAGAGTTTGGAGTATCTAGAATTGAAGGAGAGAAGATATATAAATACTACTTTAGAGAGTTTGTATATTATTTAAAAATGACTTTAATGATAGGAGTTACGGCTATAGTTATATATTATTTATATTATGATGGTAGAATAAATTATAATTTTAATTATATGGCTGGAATAGAATTTATGTTTTTACCTATAATGTTTGTTGCTTCATTTATTACAATGTGTTATAAGTTTATACTATTTCTGTTGTATAAAAAAAGATGCAAATAACCTATTTTTCAGTAGGTATTATCACAGCTTTCTTAACATTGTTTATTAGCAAATCATAATAATCTTGTTTTGTTGAATAGGTAAATTTAGCTTTTTTTGTTCCCAAGAATTGATATACAGATGTGCTAAATGATTTAGGAGAAGATACATTATAATCGGTTTGATTATTTAAGCCCAATAGTTTAGTTAATTTGTCGGTAAATTCAATTTTTACTGAATAGTTTAATCTATTATTAAAATTACCTTCAGTGTTATATCTTATCTTTTTACAGTTACCTGTGCTATCTTCTTTATAAATATAGATATATCTTGGAAGCCCTTTTTTAAATTCGTTTTCGTTAAATGTTAATAAATATGTATTATTTAATTTAAATTTATTATCTATTTCAAGTTTTATGTTATTTTCATCAGTTATTTCATCTTTACACAAAGATATATTACGAAGTGCTAATTGTCTATTTTTTATTAACGGAACATATATTTTTATTTTTGAATCTACAAATTCTACTTTTTGTTCTACTTTTTGATTTGCAGAACTAGCAATTGAGCCTATGATGCCAAAAACACCTAGCCCTACCATTGATAATACAAATATAACTATAGATATTACAACTATAAAAAATATTTTTAATGCACCCATTAATACTTACCACCATTTTTTGAGCTATTATACTCTATATTTATGGTTTGGTGTAAGAATATTTCACTTTGTTATTTTTTTTATAACTTCGGAGCATATTGCTAAACCAAATGCACCTGTAACTCCCATAAACGAGCCTTTATCTTTTACTTTTGGCTCTTCGCTACTAAAGACTACGGTAAAGTTTTTATTAAATTTAGCTTTTTTTAGCTCATATCTTATTTTTCTTGCTAATGCATCGCCATGGGTTTTAAAGATTGTAGTAACCTCTATTTTTTTAAAATCATACCTTTTTGCACTTCCTAGGGACATTATTAGTTTTTTGTGATATCTTTTTGCCAATTCTACTTTTACTCTTGTTGTGTCACAAGCATCAATAATAATATCGTATGGTTCAAAGTCAAAACTATCTACCCACTCGATATCCATTTTTTGAATAACTCCTTTTACTCCTGGGTAGAGTTTTGTTAAGGTGGATACTTTGCACTCACCAATATTTCCTTCGCTTCCTATTTGTCTATTTAAATTTGTTGTATCATATCTGTCGTAATCTACGATTGTAATATTGGTTAATCCACTTTTATAGAGGCAATCTAGTGCAAAGCTTCCTACACCCCCTACACCTAAAATTATAACTTTTACATTTTTGATTTTATTAAAACCCTCTTTACCAAAGAGCATTTTACAGCGTTCAAACCTTAAATCCAATCTTCTAACCTCTTGATACTTTTGTAGTGTGTCATATCTAAATGAATTGGTGTTATAGATACAAAACTCTCTTTTACTGCTTCAAAATCGCTATAGTCACTATGTTCATTTTTATTTGGATACCAATTTAACTTTGGCAAACCTATCCAGTAATACTCTTTGCCCCTTGGATTTATATGAACTTCAGCATTGTTTCCATACTCTCTTTTACCTGCATGTGTAATTTTGAAACCTTTGCACTCTTGTGGCTCTATTGGAGGTATATTTATATTTAAAAATCTTCTATCATCTAATGGATATCCTTCGTTAAATATTTTTGTAACCACTTTTGCTATTGTCTCTTTTGCTAATTTATACTCTAGCTTCTCTGCCTCTTGGCAATTTGTTCTACAAACTTGAGATATTGCAACTGCTGGAATACCCTGAAGCACTGCTTCCATAGCTCCAGCTGCTGTGCCTGAGTATGTTATATCTTCTCCCATATTTGCACCTATATTTATACCACTTACTACTAAATCTGGTTTTTTGTCTTTAAATAGCTTATTTAGAGATAAAAATACACAATCACTCGGTGTTCCATCATCAAGTTTATAGAAATTTTCCTCTAGCTCTACAAATCTAAGAGGGCGAGTTAGTGTTAAAGAGTGAGCACATGCAGACTTTTCTAATGTAGGAGCAACAATGATTATATTAGCTATAGGCTCAAGTGCCTCTTTTAGTGCTTTTAATCCTTTAGAATCAAATCCATCATCATTTGTCAATAGTATTGTTTTTTTCATTATACTTAACCTTATAAAACTTTTTTGATATAATACTAAAAAAGAACATAAAAGGAAACATAGTGAAGAAAGTTCCTATGCTAGAGACAACATATAGAAAATTATCAGAAGAGTTAGATCAATTAAAGAGTGAAGAGCGTGCTAAAATTGCGAAAATAATAGATACAGCAAGAGAATTAGGCGATTTAAAAGAGAATGCCGAGTATCACTCTGCAAAAGAGCAACAAGGCTTAATGGAGGCTCGTATTGCCGAATTGACAGATTTAACAGGAAGAGCGCAAGTTATAGACCCATCTAAGTTGGCTCATGAGAGAGTTAGCTTTGGCTCAACAGTTGTTTTAATAGATGAAGATGATGAAGAGATAACATACACTATTGTTGGAGTTCAAGAGTCTAACCCCTCTAAAGGTTTAATCTCTATAGAGTCTCCAATGGCGAGAGCTCTACTAGGAAAAGAGGAGGGCGATGTGGTAGAGATACAACTACCAGCTGGTTTAAAGAGCTTTGATATAGAAGAGATTAAATATGTTCCAATAGAGCTTTAAGATATGAGTATAAAAGTAGCAATAATAGGAGTTAGTGGTTATACAGGGTTAGAGCTTGTAAAGCTTATTTTAACTCATCCAGTATTTGAGATATCATATCTTGCAACTAGCAAAGGCGATACAACTATAGAGACCTTGCATCCTAGTTTAGAGTCAGTTATCCATAAAAGTGTTGATAGAGTAGATGTAGATAAAATTGCCAAGTGTAGTGATTTGGTATTTTTAGCCTTACCCCATAAAACAGCAATGAGTGTCGCCAAAGAGTTTATATCAAAAAATATTAAAGTCGTTGATCTCTCGGCAGATTACCGTTTGGAGCTAGATACTTACGAGAGTGCATATTGTCCACATGAAGATATAGATAATTTAAAATACTCTGCTTATGGATTAATTGAGTATTTTAGAAAAGAGATTAAAGGAGCAAAAGTAACTGCGAGTCCAGGGTGTTACCCAACTGCAACTCTGCTTGGGCTTTTGCCATTTGTGCCATATTTAAAAGAGGGTAGCGCAATATTTATAGATGCAAAGAGTGGAGTAAGTGGAGCAGGTAAAAAGCTAACAGAGGTAAACTCTTTTGTAAATATTAATGAGAATATATTTGCATATAACCCTTTAAAACATCGCCATGCACCAGAGATTAAAGAGAAGATATCTAAAATATACAATAGAGATTTTGATATAAACTTTGTTCCTCATTTAATACCAATTACAAGAGGAGAGTTAGTTAGTGTATATGCAACTTTGAAAGATGATGTAGAGCCTTTGGATATATTAAATAATAGATATAAAGATGAGTCCTTCATACGAATAAGAGAGAAACCTGTAAATGTAAAAGATGTTGCAGGAACTCACTTTTGCGATATCTTTGCAACTAAGAGTGGAAATAGTATATTTATAAGCTCTGCTATAGACAACTTACTAAGAGGTGCTAGTTCACAAGCATTAGCTAGTGCTAATATTATGTCTAATTTAGACGAAGCATTAGGTTTGCCAACTATTGCATATGTCCCTTAATATTAAAGATAGAGCAGTTTTTATTGCAGATGCTCACTATCCAAACCACAATAGTAAATTAGTAGAGCTTTTAGTAGATATTAAAGAGGGCAAGATAGAAGCAACCCAACTCTTTTTAAT
Organism: Campylobacteraceae bacterium; assembly: GCA_026986085.1. Lineage (GTDB taxonomy): Bacteria > Campylobacterota > Campylobacteria > Campylobacterales > Sulfurovaceae > JAADEQ01. The sequence continues at coordinate 6,838 of JALSPE010000114.1, forward strand.
GGGTGATATATTTGATCTATTAGTTGGAAGTAGCAGATACCTAAAAGAGTTATTTGAAGTTGAGATAAAATTAATAGATTCTATTGCAAAAGAGATAGATGTAATTTACATAGAAGGAAATCACGACTTTAATTTAAAGCCACTTTTTAAAAATGTAAAAGTTGTTCCAATAGAAGAGCAACCACTTATTGTAGATAATATCGTTATATCTCACGGAGATAAACTTAGCACTGATTTTAAGTATAAAATATATACCAAAATAGTTAGAAATCCACTTATATTAAAACTAATTCCAGATAGTTATGCAAAGAGTAAGCTTAAAAAGTTATCACAAAAAAATATATGTAAAGAGATAGAAAATTTTAGTATCATTATTGAAAATATTAAAAAATATTATACAAATAGTCTAATTATAGAAGGACACTTTCATCAAGGAGTAGTAGCTAAAAACTATATAGGCTTACCATCTTTTGCTTGTAGTAGAGAGTATGCTATCTTTTTAAATGGCAAGGTGACTTTTGTAGAGTATTGATGTATGTAAATATTTTGGTATGGTATTTATTTAAAAGAGATATGTATATACTTTTACTAAAATATAGAATTATTTAACTTAATTCGAGTATCTAAGAAAAGTAAAAAGTCTATTCTAAAAATATTTAGAAACTTTTTATTAATCTTTAATCGTATTTTACTACATACACAGTAAAATATGGTAATATATATCCTAAAAATTAGGAGTTTAAATGCATGAGTTAAATTTAACTACAACTTGGGTAGGTATAGCCTCTTTGGTTATATTTGTATTGGGTTACTACTTTATTGCTACTGAAGATAAGTATCGTATTAATAAGGCAAAACCAGCACTACTTACTGGAACATCAATTTTTATGTTGATAGGTTTATACTTCTCTTTAAATGGTATAGATGGGCATTTATTAGAGAAAGAGGTAGAGAAGCTAATTGTTGAGATATCAGAAATCTTCTTCTTTTTATTGGTTGCTATGACATATATAGAAGCTATGATAGATAGAGGGGTCTTTTCTGCATTAAGATATAATCTTGTATCTAAAGGTTATAGCTATAAAAAGCTATTTTGGATTACAGGTATTTTGGCATTTTTTATATCTCCAGTTGCAGATAACTTAACAACTGCTTTAATTCTCTCTACAGTTCTTTTAACAATAGATAAAGAGAATAAGCGGTTTTTGGTTCCTGGAGCTATAAATATAGTTGTTGCAGCAAATGCAGGTGGTGCTTGGTCCCCATTTGGTGATATTACAACTCTTATGGTTTGGACAGCTGGTAAAGGTAGCTTTGTAGAGTTTTTATATCTATTTCCAGCATCTTTTGTAGGTTGGGCGATTACTGCATTTTTATTAAGCAGATTTGTTCCAAATGGTGAGCCTCATTTTCATGCAGATGAGAAAAAAGTAGATATAAAAGAGGGTGGAAAAACAATTATTGGGCTATTTGCTTTAACTATTGCGATGGCTGTTGTTTCTCATCAAGTGTTGCATCTTCCTGCTATGTGGGGTATGATGTTTGGCTTAGCTTTGTTAAAAATGTATGTTTACAAAATAAATCAAAGCCCAACTGATACTCATTTAAATGCTTTTAGCTGGATTGCCAAAATAGAGAATGATACCTTGTTATTCTTTTTTGGTATATTAGCAGCAGTTGGTGGTTTACATTTTTTAGGTTATTTAGAGTATTTTACAGAGCTTTATGATAAATTTGGAGCAACTCCTGTAAATGTTGGTGTTGGTTTTTTATCTGCTATTGTAGATAATGTTCCAGTTATGAGTGCCGTTTTAAAAGCAGACCCAAATATGGGAGCAGATTCGACAGCACAATGGATGCTAGTAACCATGACAGCAGGAATTGGAGGAAGCTTAATTAGCTTTGGTTCAGCCGCAGGAGTTGGAGTAATGGGTAAAATGCATGGAATTTATACATTTGCTTCTCACTTAAAATATGCATGGACAGTTCTTGTAGGATATATAGTTTCAGTTGCAATTTGGTATGTGCAGTTTGAGATATTTAAAATTGGTGCATAATATAAAGTAGAAGTCGAGGTTTTAGCCTCGGAGAAAGTTTTGATTAGTATTAATAACCTTAACTTTAGCATCTAATTTTAACTAAAATTTTAAAGTAAAGAGTGCTATTACAGCATCTTTGAAAAATTGTCATATATCTTGACAAAAACTATTATACAATATCAAGAGCTATGATAACTTTTCTATCAAATATCAATTATAGCTTATTAGCACCATAAAATAATATTTAAGTGTAAAAGATAAATTCACATACTAAGCAATAAAACAAATTTCAAATAATAAGGATACACGAATTCATTTGCGTCTATTTGAGATAAAAAGTTAATTTTGGGCTATTGCCTCGAATAAATTCGAGGATCCGATAAGAAGAGGAATAAACTTTATTTTAAAATCTTTTGTTTATTAGCACAATGAAATAATAATTATTTAAGTGCAAAAGTTAAGTTATAACAATTATCTAAACCTATCTGTAAGTTCAGGTTT
>JALSPE010000115.1 GCA_026986085.1 Campylobacteraceae bacterium
ATTTAGATACAATTTCACTATGAAAAAAGTAGCAGTTTTATTTAGTGGTAACGGAACAAATTTTAAATATATTTTAGATAATCTTCATAAAAGAAGCCTAAAAGTTGCTTTGGCAATTACAAATAATCCAAATGCAAATGGTATTAGATATGCAAAAGAGTATGATATACCATTAATTATTGAAGATTCAAAAGAGTATAACTCAAGAGAAGAGTTTGATAAAAGAGTTGTAGAGTATATAAAAGAGTCAAAAGTAGATTTAACTATATTGGCTGGTTTTATGAGAATTTTAACTCCACACTTTACAAAAAATATAAAAGCTATAAATCTACACCCCTCTTTGTTACCTAGACACAAAGGGCTTAATGCCATTAGCAAAAGCTTTAATGATGAATTTAAAGATGGAGGAGTAAGCGTTCACTATGTAACAAGCAAATTAGATGGTGGTGAAATTATTATTCAAAAATCTATTTTAAAGAGTGGTCTATCTTTTCAAGAGTATAACAATAAAATAAGAGCTATAGAAAAAGAGGCACTAGCCGAAGCAACGCTAAAAGTTTTGGGTATAAATTCTAATTAACCTACTTCAATTTTACTCTAGCATCTAATCCAAACTCTCGAGCGATATTAGCTGCAACTAAGTGGGCTATAGTTTTTAATCTTGGTTTTAGCCATTTTGTCTGTTTTTTACAAGTTATCTCTCCTAACTCTAAAACTAAAAACTTATCTGCTTTTATGTAGTTATAGCCATAGTATTTGCTTAAATTTTCTGTAAAGTTATCTTTTTGCCACTTAAAAGGATAGTAGCTCTTGTATAGTTTTTTCCATCTATTTGCAAACTCTTTGGAGTCTTTGTTTTGATAACCAATACTTGCACCTGAACTGCAAGGTTTTGGGGCTCCATCAAAGTGAATGGCAACAGCAACTTTTGCCTTTATAACTTTTGTATCTGCCCCTACTCTCTTTACGCTAATGCCCCACTCTCTTAACTTTCTTGCTGCTTCATTAGCTACATATATATTCCAATCAACCTCTTTTAATCTACTGTAGCTAGAGCCTGTATTGCCTTTTGTGCGCCCCTCATGCCCAGCTTGTATTACAACTAAAGGAGCACTCTTTTTGTGCCATAAAGTTGCCAAAACTATTAAGAGAATAATTACAAAAGATAAAATTACTGCAGTTTTATTTTTAATCATTTAAAATTATCTCAAATTATTTGTTATATAAGCCTAAAAAGAGAATAATTTAAGGATAGTTTTAAATGATATCCGTTATCATTATTGAAGAGATATCATACAAGGGAGTGAATAATTGAAATTAAGTGAACTTAAAAAAGGAGAGAGAGCTATCGTAAAAAAGATTGATGGCTCAAAAGAGATAAGACAAAGATTTGCATCATTTGGTCTATTAAAGGGTGCAGAGTTAGAACTTATTGATTATACAATGACAAAATCAAATTTAGAGATTATGGTTGGAAATACTCTTCTTGCTCTACGAAAAGAGGAAGCTGATAATATAGAAGTGGAGGTAATTTAATTGGCTTGTAGCAGTTGTAGCGATGATAATATTGGAAAAAGAGATAAAAAAATAGGTGAAAATCTATGCACATTTAAAGGAGAAGCTACAAAAGAAAATGGATTACACGCAATAAAAATAGCACTTGCAGGGCAGCCAAATGTTGGTAAATCTATGCTTATAAATGCTTTAAGTGGTGGCAACAGAGTAAAGGTAGGGAACTTCTCTGGGGTAACAGTAGATAAGTTAGAGGTATGTTTTGAGCACCACTGCCATCTTTTTGATTTGATTGACCTTCCTGGAACTTACTCTATTGATGGCTTTACACAAGAGGAGAAGGTTGCTAAAGATTTTTTGCTAAATGAAGATTATGATCTGATTTTAAATGTAGTTGATTCTACAAACCTACAAAGAAATCTACTCTTGAGCCTTGAGCTACTTGAGCTTAATAAAAAGATGGTAATTGCACTAAATATGAGTGATGAGGCTAAAAAAGATGGTATAGATATAGATAAGAATCTGCTAGAGCAACTACTTGGTGTAAAGGTTGTAAAGGTTTCTGCAAAGAGTGGCGAAGGGGTAGAAGAGTTACTAAAAGTCTTGCACGAAGAGGCAGACCACAACGAAAGAGCCATCCCAAAAGTTACATACTCAGATGCTGTTGAAGAGGAGCTTTTAAAAATTGAGCAATTTTTAAAAGAGAGAGGCTACAAACACCATGTTCTAACCCTTAGAGAGGTATCTATTGGGCTTTTATTTGAAGATGAAAAACTATACAAAGAGCTTCATGAAAATCCCATAATGGTAGAGCTATATCCTCTACTTCTTGATGCAAGAGAGCATATTTATACACACCATGAAACAAAAGATATAAAAGAGATAAAAGCAGCTGAACACGCTGCAATGGCAAGAGGTATTGCTCTTGAAGTATCAAAACAAAGAAGTAAGCCAAGAAGCCTAACACTAACTCAAAAAATAGATTCAATTTTAATGCATAAATATTTTGGAATTCCTATATTTTTGCTATTTATGTGGATTCTATTTCAATTGACTTTTAAATTTGGTGCAATGCCTATGGATTATATAGATAGTGCAATCAGCTCTTTTGGAGATTTTATAGGCTCTCATATTGGCAATGATAGCATAAGAAGTTTAGTTGTAGATGGAGTAATTGCTGGTGTTGGAGCAGTATTACTCTTTTTGCCAAATATTATAATTTTATATATTGGAATTGCCCTGCTAGAGACTACAGGTTATATGAGTAGGGTCGCCTTTATTCTTGATGGTTTTTTTCATAAATTTGGGCTTCATGGTAAGAGTTTTATACCACTAGTAACTGGATTTGGTTGCACAGTTCCAGCATATATGGCAACAAGAACACTAAAGAGTAGAAAAGATAGACTTATAACACTCTTTATTTTAGGATTTATGAGTTGTGGAGCAAGGCTTCCTATTTATGTGCTCTTTACTGGAGCATTTTTCTCCGAAGCAGTTGCTGGAAATATCCTCTTTTTAATATATATAAGTGGCGCACTTCTTGGGCTTGTAATGGCAAAAATATTAAGAGTTTTTGTATTTAAAGGCGAAGATGAACCATTTGTAATGGAGCTTCCTCGCTACAGGTTGCCATCACTAAAGCTTATTTGGCATACTGTTTACTCTAATGCCGCAAGTTATCTTAAAAAGGCAGGAACATTTATTTTGGCTGCATCTATGATTATTTGGTTTGCAAGTAGTTTTCCAAAAGATAGAGAGCTTCAAAAGAGTTATCAAGCTAAAATAGAGATGGCAAAAACAAAAGAGCAAAAGAGTAAATTAGAAGTAGAGCTTAAAGCCAAAGAGTTGGAAAATAGCTATCTTGGAAAAATTGGAAAATTTAGTGAACCATTTTTTGCCCCTCTTGGATTTGATTGGAGATTAAGCGTTGCGCTAGAGACAGGCTTGGCAGCAAAAGAGGTTGTAGTCTCTACTCTTGGAGTGCTATACTCTGTTGGCGAAGTAGATGAGAATAGCGATACTCTAAAAGAGATTTTAAGAAAAAATATAGATTTGGCAACAGCCTTTAGTTTTATAGTATTTGTAATGATATACCTACCTTGCTTTGCAGCAAGTGCAGTTTTTGTAAGAGAAGCTGGTGGATGGAAGTATCTTTGGTATCAATTTATATTTACTACAGCAGTAGCATGGATATTTAGTTTTTTAACTTATAATTTTGTATTATATATAACTTAAGTGTTTATAATTGTAACATAGATTGATAAAATCGACTTATTTCATACATTTAAATATGCTATTTACATAATTATAGGTATATTTACAGAGCAGAGTGCTTCTAGCCAAGTGAGTCTCAGCGTTAGCGTAGTCAAACGGACTTTGTTCGTTTGGCGTCCAATAAAGCGCAAAGCGCGAGAGCCCTCTGCTGAAGAGAACTCAGCGTTAGCGTAGTCAAACGGACTTTGTTCGTTTGGCGTCCAATAAAGCGCAAAGCGCGAGAGCCCTCTGCTGAAGAGAACTCAGCGTTAGCGTAGTCAAACGGACTTTGTTCGTTTGGCGTCCAATAAA
>JALSPE010000116.1 GCA_026986085.1 Campylobacteraceae bacterium
AAAGATAACGATAATAGATAACTATAAAGAGCTACTATCTCTTGAGGTTGTGAAAGAACCAAATTTGGGCAGGGACTTTAGTCCCGTCATTGTTATTTAATGGTTTTGTTTTAATAAGATTAAAGTTCCTACTTTAAAAAATATATCTTCTAACAATCTCCTTCTCTAAGAGAGTAGATAGTATCTGTTTTTACACCTAGATTAAAACCACATTCTCTTTATAATCTTCTTTTTTGTCTGAATTGTATATAAGACTACACCTATAATATGCATTGCAATTAAAGCAATAAGTATTTTTGTAGATATGTCGTGTATATTTGCAAATAGCTCTACTGTATCACTTTTACCACTATATATTTTTTGCTCTGCCCCAAAAACTGCAACCTCTCCTAAATTTGATATTTTAGCCATAGCTATACCACTAGCACCAGTAATTAATATAACAAGATATATTAATCTATGATTCCATTTGACTAAAATCTCTTTTGAATTGTCATATAGTTTAAATTTTGGCTCTTTTGTAACTAAAATTAACCTACTAATCAATAGAAATATGGCTACTACACCAATTATAATATGCATCTTAAATGGTTTTAAATCGCCTGAAACCTCTGGCAAATCTGGTAAATTTAAAGATGCCCCAATTAATAAAAACAGTAATATCAGAGCATGAATCCAATGCAGAGCAACAAATTTTTTTGAGTATTTTTCCATACAATAACTTCCTTCTTTAACTTAAATTATACAATCTGTTCTAATTGCATATTCTAGATTAAAACTATACTATTTATAGATAAACTAAATATGAATTATGTTAAAATATTACAAAAAAAGGTTAATATGTGAGGGTTGCAATAGTTAAGCTTTCTGCTATGGGTGATATTATACATGCAATGGTTGCTCTTGAATTTATAAAAAAAAGAGTAGAAAATATTACAATAGATTGGATAGTAGAAGAGAGCTTAGCCCCCATATTAGAGAATAACCCAGATATTGACAATATTATAACTCTTAATTTAAAAGAGTTAAAAAAGAGTAAATTTAAAATTTTTAGTGTAATTAAAGATGTTAAGTCTAAAGCAAAACAAGATTACGACTTAGTTATAGATGCTCAAGGTTTAATAAAATCTGCATATGTTGCAAAAATATTTGGTAAAAATGTAGCAGGTTTTAGCAAAAACTCTATTCGAGAAAAGTTGGCATCAAACTTTTACAATATTAAAGTAGAGATAGATTATGCTAAAAACACAATAGATAGAAATGCAAAAGTTATAGGCGAACCTTTGGGTGTAGAGATAACAAAAGAGGATATCTTAAATAAAAAACCATTTCTATATTACAAGAGAAATTTAGAGTTAAATAGTTGCTTTAATATATTTAGAAAAAATATAGTATTTGTAATAGGCTCTACTTGGGCTAGTAGAAATTACCCCAAAGAGCACTTTGCTCAGTTGTCTAATATGCTAAAAGAAAATGTTATGATACTTTGGGGAACACCTGAAGAGAAGAGAAGAGCCGAGTGGATAGAGGAGAACTCTATATATGCAAAAATTTTACCAAAACTAGATTTAAACTCACTAAAAGAGCTTATTGATAGAGCCGATTTGGTAATTGGTGGAGATACAGGTCCAACACATATGGCTTGGGCGTTAAATAGAAAAAGTATAACAATATTTGGTCCAACTCCAGTTAGTAGAGTTTATCAAACAAAAATAAATAGAGTTGTTAAATCAAAAAGTGAAGTTAATCCATATAAACTAAATAAAAAAGATCTCTCAATTAGAGAAATAGAGCCAAAAGTAATCTATGATATTGCTCAAGAGCTTCTATACTAAAGGTGCTATTTGAATATAAACAAACACAGAGGCATAAAGTTTTTAAAACCATACTTTATGGCTCATAAAAACAGAATACTATTAACACTGTTTGCAATGGCAGGGGTAGCAATTACTTCTGCCCTAACTGCATATATTATGAAGCCACTGTTAAATAAC
>JALSPE010000117.1 GCA_026986085.1 Campylobacteraceae bacterium
CCACTTTTAGATTATTAATATCATCAAATTCACCTCTTTTGTAAGCTTCTATTGCCCAGCGACCAATCATTACTGCATTATCAGAGCAATACTCCAACTTAACCTCTAGCATCTTTTTATTAAACTCCTTAGATAGTTTATTAAAATGCCCTTTTATATATTTATTGGCACTAACACCACCTACAATTGCAAAGTATTTAGAGTTGTCATCTTTTAATATTTTTTTGGTTTTTTGTAGTAAATGTTTAATAACTGCATATTCAAATGATGCTGCTATATCGCAAATATCCACCTCTTTTAAGTTCTTTGCACCACCAAGCTTCTCTATTTGTAATCTTACAGCATTTTTAAGCCCAGATAGCGAAAAGGCAATAAGAGGCGAGTTTTGCATAGGCACAGGAAATTTAAATCTATCTCTATCTCCTTTTAGTGCCAACTTTTCAATAATAGGACCTCCAGGATAGCCCAAATTTAGCATCTTTGCAACTTTATCGTAAGCTTCGCCTACACTATCGTCTAAAGTTGTTGCCAAAAGCTCTATATCATCAAAACTCTTTACTCTTAAAAGTTGTGTATGACCACCAGAGGCTAGTAGAACTAAAAGTGGCAAAGAGTCCTCTTTTTCAATAAATAAAGAGTATATATGACCTTTTAAGTGGTTTACTCCAATAATTGGCACATTCAAAAATAGAGATATACTCTTAGCCATTGCTACACCTTCATGCAATGATACACTAAGCCCTGGATGAGTGGTTACGGCTACTGCTTTAATATCTTTAAAGTATGGTTTGAGTTTCTCTAAAAGTTTTGGCAGTGTCGTAGCGTGTAGCCTACTTGCAAGTTCTGGAACTACCCCACCATATTGACTATGTTCTAACTCTTGTGAAACTTTTAGATGCTTAATTACTTCTAAAGTCTCTATATTGGTTAATGCTATTGAGCTATCATCACAACTGCTCTCTATACTTAAAATAAGCTCCATCTATTCGCAACTCCACTCAAAATCAAATTGCTTCTCCATCCACTCCCACTTACCATAGCCACTCTCACTATTTATATGTCCTGCATCTTTTAATATTTTTAACTTGGCATTATATCTTTTTGCCAACTCTTCTACTTCGTCAATTTTACAAAAAGGGTCATTTGTAGATGAAACAAAAGTTACCTCTTTTGCCCCTAAATTATCTGGCACAGGCATAGGATAAAAGCTTTTTAACTCCTCTTCTTTTTCTCCAGTATTATTGCTAGGAATTGCTACAAGATATAATTTATCCAGCTTTATATTAGCCTCATTTGCATACCAAAACCAAAGAGTATTGCCCAAAGAGTGGCAAACTACAATAGTTGGTTTAAATTCATCTACTATATCTCTTAACTCTTTTAGCCAAATATCTTTTTTTGGTTTCATAAAATCACTAAATAGAGGAAATTTAACATCTATATAGTTACAAGCCAACTTTCCAGCTAATCTTGCTTGCCAATGTGGATAATCGCTTCCACCCCAACCGTGTAGCATTAAAACTCTCAATTTAACCCCCTTGTAAATTTTCTTACCTCTTTATCAATCAAAACAATATCTTCAATAGAGTTTGCTTCATATCCTTCAAACTTTTTATATGCTTTAAGTATTAAATCCACCATTTTAAAAAATCCAAACTCTCTACTCCTAAATCTATCAATTGCTACTTCATTAGTAGCATTTAATACTACTCCCATATCTGGATTATTAAGTAGATGCTCCTTTATCTGCCAAATAGGGTATCTGTTCTCTTTTATCTCTTCAAATTTAAGCTCCCCAATCTCTAAAAGATTTAGAGGTTCTAAAATATTCTCTTCTACCTCACCAAGCAAAGCATAAGCAATTGGAAGCTTCATATCAGCTCCGCTAAAGTGAGCTACAGTTGAGCCATCTTTAAACTCAATAAGCCCATGAATTAATGAATTTCTCTCTATATAAGCATCTATATTTGAAGTCCCAAAGAGCCACCTTGCCTCTAGCAATTCAAATAGTTTATTTACCATAGATGCACTATCAATTGTGATTTTACTACCCATACTCCAATTTGGATGATTTAGTGCATCTTTGTAACTGGCATCTTTAATATCTTCAACTCTCCAATCTCTAAATGCACCACCACTTGCAGTTATATATAGCTTATTTATAGGAC
>JALSPE010000118.1 GCA_026986085.1 Campylobacteraceae bacterium
CTACTCCATACTCTAGTGATTTTAAAGAGGTAAAGAGTATTACATATATTGATGACTATACAATTAAAGTGGAGTATAATAAGCCATATTTTAAAGCACTATCTATCTGGATGATGGGTATTTTACCAGAGCATTTGTGGAAATATGAAAAAAATCCAATGCAAAGTTCATTAAATAAATTTGCTATAGGAACTGGTCCATACAAGATGACAAAAGCTTACGAAGTCAATAAAAAGATAGAACTTGTTGCAAATAGTAACTACCATTTAGGTAAACCAAAGATTGATAAACAGATATACCACTATGTTGGTGACAGTGCAACATCTTTTTTGCTACTAAAGGCGAAAAAACTCGATATTGGAGGCTTGACTCCTTTAGAGATTAGCAGACAAATTGATGATAATTTTAAAAAAGATTTTAACATATATGAGAGAGCATCAAACGGATATACATATTTAGGTTTTAATTTAAGAAAAGCTCCATTTAATAACCCTAAAGTTAGAGAAGCTATTGCACTATCTATAAATAAACAAGAGTTGATTGATTTGCTATTTTTCTCGCATGGAAAACCTTGTTATGGACCTTTTATGCCAGGAACTTCTGCCTATCCAAAAGATTTTAAGCCCCTTAAATATAACCCTAAAAGAGCAAAAGAGATACTAAAAGAGCTTGGATACACAAAGAAGAATCCACTCAAATTTACCATAACTACAAATTCAAATAATGATATAAGGGTCAAAACTGCAGAGATAATTCAACAACAACTCTTAGAAGTTGGTATAGAAGTAAAAATAAGAGTAATGGAGTGGCAAGCTTTTTTAAATACTGTAGTTTTTCCTAAAAAATTTGATGCTGTAGTATTGGGTTGGAGCCTTGGGTTAATTCCTGATGCTTACTCTATTTGGCATAGCGATGGCGATAAAAAGGGTGGTTTTAATTTTGTTGGATACCACAATAGAGAGGTTGATAAATTAATAGAAAAAGCCTCATCGGAGGTAGATTCTAAAAAATTTGCAAAAATATACCAAAAGATATTTAAAATAATTGCTAATGATAAACCATATATATTTTTATATATTCCAAACTCAATTACTGCTGTTAATAAAAGAGTAAAAAATGTAACCACAAGTGTTATTGGGATAGAGCATAACTTTATAGAGTGGAAAATTGATGATTAATTGGTGTGGTAATAAATTTAAAGAGGAGTTATATTGAAAAGAGTAATACTATTTGATTTGGATGGAACGCTAATTGATTCTACAGAGGCTATTTTAGAGAGCTTTAAAAGAGCATATGAGAGCTTTGGAGAGTTGCCTCCTAAAGAGGGGGATATCTTACCTCAAATTGGACATCCACTCTATGATATGTTTGTCAATTTAGGTGTAAGCAAAAGCATCGCAAAAGAGTATGTTTTAGCCTATAAAGAGAGTTATAGACAAATTTATATACAAAAGACAAAACTACTAAAAGGGGCAAAAGAGGCTGTAGAGTTGGCATATAAGAGTGGTGCAACTTTGGGGGTTGTAACTACAAAGACTGGCAAATACTCTATAGAGCTACTGGAGCATTTTGGATTAATGAAATATTTTAATACATTAATTGGCAGTGAAGATGTTAAAAAGCATAAACCAGACCCAGAACCTATATATTTGGCACTAAAAAAATTAAATGTAACTAATAGTAGCAAGATATATATGATTGGAGACACTTGTATGGATATCTTAGCTGCTAAAAATGCAGGTATTATAGGAGTAGCAGTAGAATTTAAATATACACCGTTAAATGAGTTGAAAAAGTGTAGTAAAGTAATAGAGTGTGGTGTTTTTGAAGCAGTAGAGGATATTTTAAATAATAATATCTAATTAACAAGCACTCTTTAAGTTCAATTAATTACAATAGGTAAATTAAATAACGAATAGGAGAAGCTATGGTAGAGATTAGATGGCACTCACGCGCTGGGCAAGGTGCAGTAACAGGTGCAAAAGGTCTAGGATCAGTTGTTGCAACAACAGGTAAAGAGGTTCAGGCATATGCACTTTATGGTTCGGCAAAAAGAGGTGCAGCAATGAATGCATTTAATAGAATTGATGATAAGCCAATTACGAATCACGAGACTAAAATGAGTCCTGATTATGTTTTTGTAATTGACCCAGCATTAGCATTTAGCGATGATATTACTAAAAATGATAAGCCAGATACTAAATATATAATTACAACACATCTACCAAAAGAGGAACTAATAGCTCAAATTCCAGAGTTACAAGACAAAAAAGATAGAGTTTATGTTGTAGATTGTATTCAAATATCTTTAGATACTATTGGTAGATCGATGCCAAATACACCAGTTTTAGGTGCTTTTATGAAGGTTTCGGGAATGTATGATTTAGATTTTTTCTTAGAAAACATGAAGAAAGTTCTCTCTAAATTCCCTCAAAAGATAATTGATGCCAATATGGAAGCAATTACTAGAGCATATAACGAAGTTAAGTAGGAGAGAAATATGAGTAAAGGTGTATTAGCAACAGATAAAAGAGGCGTTAGAGAATTAGGTGCAGAGAAGAAAGTTGGTTGGGATGAAGTTCCACAAGGTGTTGTATTAAACTCATTTGATGACAATGTAGATAATCTATCTCACCTTAGACCTGAAGAGAGACCATATAGTGATTTTAACTCTTTTACGGCAACAGTTGCATCATGGAGAGTTATAAAGCCAGTTTATAACAGAGATATCTGTATAGATTGTCAAAATTGTTGGGTTTGGTGTCCAGATACCTCTATAATCTCAAGAGACAAGCAGATGATTGGTATAGATTATGACCACTGTAAAGGTTGTGGAGTGTGTGTTGAGGTTTGTCCTACAAATCCAAAATCTTTATTAATGTTTACAGAAGCAGTAGATAACGAAGAGGCACTTTCTGGGTGGCCAGAGAAGAAGAAAAAAGAGAAGAAATAAGGAATAGATATGGCAAAAAAGTTTGAATTAAACGAAGTAGAAGTTTGGGATGGTAACTATGCAGCATCACAAGCTCTAAGACAAGCACAAGTAGATGTTGTTGCAGCATATCCTATTACACCATCAACACCAATTGTTGAGAATTATGGTGCATATCAGGCAAATGGATTTGTAGATGGTGAATTTGTTATGGTTGAGAGTGAACATGGTGCAATGAGTGGATGTGTTGGTGCAGCAGCAGCTGGTGGTAGAGTTGCAACTGCAACAAGCTCTCAAGGTTTTGCACTTATGACAGAAGTTCTATACCAAGCAAGTGGTATGAGAATGCCAATAGTTTTAACAGTTGTAAATAGAGCATTAGCATCTCCACTTAATGTTAGGGGCGATCACTCAGATATGTATTTGGGTCGTGATAGTGGATGGATTCAATTGGATGCATTTAACTCTCAAGAGGCTTATGATTTAACACTGTGTGCATTTAAAATTGCTGAGCATTTAGATGTTAGATTACCAACTATGGTTCACCAAGATGGATTTACAACTTCACATAAAGCACAAAATGTAAGACCGCTTCAAGATGAAGTAGCATATAAATTTGTAGGTGATTACAAACCTGTTGATGATATGTTAGACTTTACTCGCCCTGTAACTCACGGTGCGCAAACAGAAGAAGATTGGCACTTTGAACATAAGGCTAAACAACACAAAGCTTTAATGGATTCTCCAAAAGTGATTGATGAAGTATTTAAAGAGTTTAAAGAGCTAACGGGCAGAGAGTATAAGAGAGTTGAGAGCTATATGATGGATGATGCTGAAGTTGCTATGGTGATTTTAGGTTCATCTGTTGAAACTGCTGTATTAGCAGCAAAAGAGCTTAGAGAAAAAGAGGGTATAAAAGTAGGTATTATTGCTCCAAGAAACTTTAGACCTTTCCCATTTGATTTAATTAGAGATGAGTTAGATAGAGAAAATCTAAAAGCAGTAGTATGTATGGATAAATCTGCTCCAGGTGGTGCAATGGGTGCTTTGTTTAATGAGGTTGCAGGTGCATTAACATCTACAAAAGCTAGACCAATGGTAACTAACTACATTTATGGTTTAGGTGGTAGAGATTTCTCTATTGAAGAGGCACAAAGAATTATGAAAGAGCAAAAAGCTCACGCTGATGCTGGACATATAACAACACAAATCCAACAGTTCTCTGGTGTTAGAGGACCAAAACTTGGATTTTACGAGACAAGAAGGGGTAAATAATGGCAATTACAAATATAAAAAACTTAAAAGAGTTTTCAACAGCTAATGAGAGATTTGAAGGGGCGCACCTGCTTTGCCCAGGTTGTGCACACTCTATGATTGTTAGAGAGTTGATGAATGCAACAGATGATAACTTGGTTATTGCATCAAATACAGGTTGTTTAGAGGTTTCTACAGCAGTTTACCCATATACATCTTGGGATACAAGTTGGATACATATTGGCTTTGAAAATGCAGCAACAGCAGCAACAGGTGCAGAAGCTATGTTTAAAGCTAGAAAAAGAAAAGGAACACTTCCAAACCCAGATGCTCCAGTTAAATTTGTTGCTTTTGGAGGAGACGGTTCAACTTTTGATATTGGTTTCCAATGGCTAAGTGGGGCAATGGAGAGAGGTCACGACTTTACCTATATCTGTTTAGATAATGAAAACTATGCAAACACAGGTGGACAAAGATCTTCTGCAACTCCAGTTGGAGCTCACACTTCAACTGCACAAGCTGGAAGTGTTAGCTATGGTAAAAAGCAAAAGAAAAAAGATATTGTAGCTATAATGGCAGCTCACGGAGCTCCTTATGTTGCTCAACTTGCACCAAATAAATGGAAATCTATGGCAAAAGGTTTTCAAAAAGCTTTAGAGACAGAGGGACCTTGCTTTATTAATACAGTAAGTGCCTGCACAACAGAGTGGAAGTTTGACCCAAAAGATACAATTCATATTACCGATTTGGCAACAGATAGTTTAATGTTCCCTATTTATGAAATAATAAATGGAACTGAGCTTAACATTCTTTATAGACCAAAAAATATTATTCCAGTAGAGGAGTATCTAGCAGCACAAGGAAGATATAAGCACCTATTTAAACCACAATATCGTCATGTAATAGATGAAATTCAAAAAGATATTGATGCAAAATGGGAATATCTACAAAGAAGAGAAGAGGCAAAAGTTTAATTTAATTATGAATGTTAAATTTTGAATTTTGAATTCTTTTTTTACCTCCTTCTTGGAGGTGAGACTATTTTAATTAATAATTTGTAACATCACTTGTTTAAAACTACCGTTTTTAAACTTATTTGAAATAAAAACTTAAAACTGACCTTATAGATACTTTTGCTTGTATCGAATTTTTTTAAGTTACTTGCAAAATAACAACACTTTTAAATAAAATTCATCACATTTTACAATAACTATATAAGGTCAGTTGAAATTTATGCTAAAATATAATCTGTTAATTTTAATACTTTAAGGAGAGAACAAATGAACAAACTATTAAAAGTTGCTTTAAGCACGGCTGCACTATCTGCACTATTGGCTTCACCAGTAGCAGCAAAAAAGATAAAATGGAAATTGGCAGAGACTTGGCCATCTACACTAACGCCACTATCATCACCACCAGCAAAAGTTGCTGCACTTGTAAAAGAGATGAGTGATGGAGAGTTTATTATTAAAGTAGAAGGTAAAGAGAAACATAAAGCTCCACTTGGAATTTTAGATATGGTTAAAGGTGGTCAATACCAAATGGGTCATAGTGGCTCTTACTACTGGAAGGGTAAAGATATAAATACTGTTTGGTTTACAACGGTTCCATTTGGTATGACACCATCAGAGCAGTATTCTTGGTTTTACTATGGTAATGGTAAAAAATTTATGAAAGAGGTTTACGATAAATTTGGTGTCTATAACTACCCAGGAGGAAATACAGGAAATCAAATGGGTGGATGGTTTAGAAAAGAGATTAAAAGTGTTGCAGACTTAAAGGGTCTTAAAATGAGAATTCCTGGACTTGCAGGAGAAGTTATGGCAAAACTTGGGGTAAATGTTGTAAATATTCCAGCAGGAGAGCTATATACTGCACTTGATCGTGGAACTATCGACGCACTAGAGTGGGTAGGACCTGGAATGGATATAAAGATGGGCTTTAATAAAGTTGCTAAATACTACTATACAGGTTGGCACGAACCAGCAAGTGAGATGCAATTTTTAGTAAATAAAAAAGCTTTTGACAAACTACCTAAAAAGTATCAAGTAATGCTAGAGACAGCAATGAAAGCAGCATCTATGGATATGTATATAGAAAACTTTGCAGACTCTGTTAATGCATGGGAAAAGATGAAAAAAGATTACCCAGATATTCAGGTAAAAACATTCCCAAAACCAGTTATGGAAGCACTTAAAAAAGCAAGTGATGAAGTATATGCAGGATATGCATCTAAAAACCCTAAATTTAAAGAGATTTTAGAAGACTATACAGCATATATGAAAAAGGCAAGAGCTTGGTCTATGATGAGCCAATACTACTATCTACAAACATCTAAAGAGCTTGGTATCACTAAGTAGCTTATATATTCGAGACATATCGTCTCGATATCTACACACAA
>JALSPE010000119.1 GCA_026986085.1 Campylobacteraceae bacterium
GTTAGTTTATATTTTATTTATAAAAATTGATATACAAGAATATTTAATTTATGATATAATATGAGCAAACTATATAAAGGTTTGTAATGAGAAAAATATTATTATGTGTTATCACTTTTTCGGTTGTTGTTTTTGCTAATAGTATCAATTGGATAGTTGATATAGATAAAGCTCAAAAATTAGCCAAAAAAGAGAATAAAATTATAATGGTTTATGTAGAGGCAAAACACTGCCCTTGGTGTGAAAAGATGAAAGCTACAACACTAAGTGATAAAGATGTAGTGAGAAATTTAAATAGAGATTATATATCTTTAAAAGTGGATGCAGACTCACCTAAAACTCAAAAACTATTTGGTAATGTTGCTATTACTCCAACTACAATGTTTTTTTCGCCAAATGGTGATGCTCTAGAGATGTTAGAGGGGTATCAAGAGTTAGAGTTCTTCTTCTGGGGTATGGGAAAAGCAGAGAAAAAGTTTAAAGCTTTAGAGGATAAAAAATGAGAATATTAGTTACTCTATTCCTATTAGTTGCTCTTTCATTTGCTAAAATTAATACCGAAATTGTAACTTTAATTAAGAGTGCTAGAGCACAAGTTGGTGTAACTACGACATATGACCCATCATATGTAAGAATTAAATATCCAATGGGGGATATAAGCAAGAGTAGAGGAGTTTGCACAGATGTAATTGTTCGCGCATTTAGAGGTGTTGGTATAGATTTGCAAAAAGAGATATATTTAGATAAAAAGGCAAACCCTAAAAGGTATAAAGGTCTATACTATACAGATAGATTAGACCCAAATATAGACCATCGCAGAGTTAAAAATCTTCAAGCCTATTTTGAAGCAAAAGGATATAGAGTAAAGGGTAAGTTTTTACCAGGAGATATAGTTGTATGGAAATTACCTGGAAGTAATTTAGACCATATTGGTTTATGCTCTAATAAGTTAAATAGAGATGGAGAGCCTTTGATAATTCACAATGTTGGAGCTGGTGCAAAAGAGGAGGATGTCTTAAGAGAGTATAAAATAGTTGATCACTTTAGGATATTTAAGTAGTGAGATTAGATAGTTATCTAGTTCAAGAGAGCTATTTTGAAAGCCGAAATAGGGCCAAAGAAGCAATTAAAGATTTAAGAGTAAAAGTAGATGGCGAAGTTATAAAAAAGCCATCATTTAATGTTGAAGATAGTGCAAAAGTAGAGGTTGAGAGTTCTAAATTTTATATAAGCAGAGCTGCTAGAAAATTAGAAGAGTATTTAAAAGAGTTTGAGATAAACTTTAATGGTGCTAAAGTGTTAGATATTGGCTCAAGCACGGGTGGATTTACTCAAATTGCTTTGGAAAAAGGTGCTAAAAGGGTAGATTGTGTCGATGTTGGCTCAAACCAACTACACCATCTACTTAGAGAAAATAATAAAGTTAATATTTACGAAGAGACAGATATTAGAGATTTTAATGGCTTTGATTACGATATTGTAATATCTGATGTATCTTTTATATCTCTTCTTAAAATTATTGATAAAATTGATAATATTGTAAACAAGGATGCTACTATTTTACTACTTTTTAAGCCCCAATTTGAAGTAGGTTTAGGTGTAAAAAGAGATAGTAAGGGGGTAGTAAAAGATTTAAAAGCAATAAAAAGAGCAAGAGAGATATTTTTATTAAGTTGTAGAAATTTAGGTTGGGAATTGCTAGATTCAAGAGATAGTAGAGTGGCTGGAAAAGAGGGGAATATTGAAGAGTTCTTTGCATTTAAAAAGTAGTATAAAATCTATTGCTATTGGCTCATTTGATGGTATCCATTTAGCACATCAAGAGTTGATTAAAAGGGCAGAAGCTGTTGTGGTGATAGAAAGAGGAGTAGCTACTCTAACCCCTGGTTGGAGACGCTCTATCTACACAAAAAAGGCAACTTTTTTCTATATGTTAAATAAAATTAAACACTTAACGCCTAAAGAGTTTATTCTTAAACTAGAATCAAACTTTCCTAAATTAGAGAAGATTGTAGTTGGCTATGACTTTCATTTTGGGAAAGATAAATCAGGAACTATAGAGTTATTAAAGAGGGAATTTTCAAAAAAAGTAGAGATTGTTCAAGAGGTTAAATATAATGGAATATCAATTCATTCAAGAGTTATAAGAGAGCTTATAAAAAATAATAATATAACTCTTGCAAATAATTTATTAGGTAGATTATACAGGGTAGATGCAGAGCATATAAGAGGGCAGGGAATTGGAAGCAAAGAGCTTGTTGCTACTATAAATTTAAAAACATTACAATATACCTTGCCAGTTGGTGTTTTTGCCGTTTTTGCAACTATAAATAATATAAAATATAGAGCAGTTGCCTTCTTGGGGCACAGAGTAAGCACCGATGGAAATTTAGCTTTTGAAGTTCATATTTTAGATACTTTTAATGAAGATATTAAAGGTAGAGTTTGGATTGA
>JALSPE010000120.1 GCA_026986085.1 Campylobacteraceae bacterium
ATGCAGTTTTATTTTACCAATAAAGTTTATACAGCTATTAGAGGCTATGAGTGGGATTTTATTGAATAGTTTGGCAATATTGCTCTCAATATACTCTATACTCTTTTTTAAAATAGATAGAGAGTCTATTTTTTATAAATTGTATATATATATTATTTATTTTTCTATATTTAATATTATAATAAATGGTTTTTTTAGTTTATACTATTTGGTTATTCCAATTTTAATTGTTTTGCCTCTTTTCAATGTTTATGTAGGGTTTATATATTTAAAAAAGGGGTATAAAGAGGCAATATTTTATCTTTTGGCTAATATATCTATTATTGTGTTAGTTGCTTCATATCTGTTAGATGTAGATAACTCAAGCTACTATTTACTGTTTTTACTAGCTTCTGTTTTACTCTTTAGTCTATCATTTTTTTATAGATATATCGAAAGAGAGATTAGTGAAGAGAAACTATTTATTAGTGCTTTGGAGAAGAAGCTTATATTAAATGGAAAAATTGATGAATTAGAAGCAAAATTAGATGAGTTAAAGCAGAGTGAAGATGAGATAAGAAAGAGTATTAATATAACAATAAAAGATAATTTACATATGATTTTGACTATGGCAAAGCTTGGCTCTAAAGGAGGAGAAGAGATAGATAGGCTAAATAGGAGAGTTGCTATTTTTGTAAATATATATTCGCTTTTTTTGGCTATTAATAAGAGAGAAGATATCGATATGGGTATATATCTACCTTTGGTTTTAGATTATATTAAGAGTGTATATCAAAGTAGTTCTAAAGTGGTTAAAATAAAGAGAAAAATTGATGCCAAGGTTACTCTTAGTGAAGCTATTAATATATCTGTAACTGTTGCAAATATGCTTATAAATAGTTATGAAGATAAGAGTTCATTAAAGAGTAGATTGTCTATAGAACTTGTAAATATAGATAAAGATTATAAGTTATCAATTAAAGAGTTAGATAATAGTTTTATTAAAAGAGTAGAGAGGCAGGTATCTCTATTGGTGGGGTAAGAGTTACTTTTTACTCTCTAGCCACTCTTTTGCTTTAAGCACTTTTGGTGCAGCTACTGCTTGGCAGTAGGGTTGGTTTGGGTTATTTTTAAAGTAGTCTTGATGGTAATCTTCTCCCTTGTAGTAGTTTTTTAGTGGTTCTACTTTTGTTACAATTTTTTTATTAAATAGGGGTTCTATTTTTTTGATATACTCTTTTGCAACTCTTGCTTGTTCATCATTTAATGTTAATATTGTAGAGCGATATTGGCTTCCAAAGTCAGCTCCTTGTCTGTTAAGTTGAGTTGGGTCATGTATTTTAAAAAATAGCTCTAAAATATCTTCATAACTTATTTTGTTTTCGTCATAAGTTAATTTTACTACCTCTGCACAAGCTGTTGTATCTGTGCATACCTCTTTATAGGTAGGGTTTGCTTGTTTACAGTTTGCATAGCCACTTTGTGCATCTATAATGCCATCTACTATCTCGTAAGCTGCCTCTATACACCAAAAGCAGCCTCCACCTAAAATCGCTTCTTTCATAAATTTTCCTTTGAGTTTATTGGACGCCAAACGAACAAAGTCCGTTTAGCTACGCTAACGCTGAGTTCTCTTCAGCAGAGGGCTCTCTCGCTTTGCGCTTTTTTGGTTGAGATTAAGTATCAATTGTTCTGTTTTTAAATTTTGTGAATAACAACCCCTCCCAAGTTATTTTGTTCTAAATGGGTCTAGTTTGGCTACTATTAAATCTGCTACTATATTTCCTAGCAGTGTTAAAAAGGCACCGATTATTAATATACCTAAAATTACTGGATAGTCTCTACTTAGTGCTGCTTGAAAAAAGAGCAGACCCATTCCGTCAATAGAGAATATCTGCTCTAATATTACGCTGCCTCCAAGAAGTCCTGGTAGAGATAGCCCAAGTATTGTTATAATAAATGGCATTAAGTTTTTATAGATATATACTTTTTTTATAGTTTTTTCATCTAATCCTCTTGCTTTTGCAAAAAGTATATAGTCGCTCTTTAGTATATCTAGTGTAAGAGAGCGAATATATAGCATTAAAGAGCCAAAAGAGGTAAAAACTATAACGCTAATTGGCAAAACCAAATGATAAGCCATATCCAAATAGTGTG
>JALSPE010000121.1 GCA_026986085.1 Campylobacteraceae bacterium
CTCAATTTATTATCACATAATAATAAAATATTCTTTTTAATTTTGTGTATAAAGATATGGGTTAAGTGCTGTATTATATAAAAACTTAACTCTTAATTCACAACACTCAATATATGTAGTAAATGTTAGGGGTTAAGTTATATATTTCTACATCTTTTTAGCTTACATATAACCATTTTTTAGAATATTATTGGATGTAAGCCTTTAGGCTTACCTAAAGTTTTGTAAAATCAAATCTTAAAATAAGTATTTATCTTGTAAATATAGATAAACTTTTAGATGAGACTAAAGTTTCATACTCAATTTATTATCACTTAATAATAAAATATTCTTTTTAATTTTGTGTATAAAGATATGGGTTAAGTGCTGTGTAGTATAAAAACTTAACTCTTAATTCACAACACTCAACACTTCTTAGTATAATAATTCAAAATTTATAATTAAAAATTCAAAATTACCCTAACTCCTGCTACCTCTATTTCTGTTTCCTCCATCTCTTCTGCCTCTGCCATTAGAGTTAGAGCCTCTTCTTCTATTTCCACCTCTTGAACTCCTACCCCTTCGGTTTCCACCTCTATCATCTTTTGCATATTTAAGTAATTTTTTAATATCTTCTAAACTCTTACCAATATTATCTTTACCTTTTACTCTATTCTCATTAGTTATAATTGTTGCTAATTTAAATGCTATTGTAGATAAATCGTATGCCTCTTTTAAATCTTCTACCAATTTAATACCAGCTTCGCTAGGCTCTGTTCCTATTACTTTATTTGCAACTTCACCACTCTTCAACTCCTCAATATCGCTGATATTAGGTATAGTTTTACTCTTTATTTCACTTCCTACATTTTTTTGAATTTTTTGCAAAGCCCTAAATTCACTAGGAGTTACTATTGAAATTGCTACGCCATCTTTTCCGGCACGACCAGTTCTACCAATTCTATGAACATAACTTTGAGAATCAAAAGGAATATGGTAGTTAAATACATGGCTCACATCATTAACATCAAGCCCTCTTGCAGCAACATCTGTTGCAATTAAAACCTCTAAATTACCTTTTTTAAACTCTCTTATAGTTTGCTCTCGCTCTCTTTGCCCCATATCACCATGCAATCCACCACAATTGAAGCCTTGAGAATTTAAGAATGTAGCTAACCTATCTACCTCTCTTCTCATTCTACAAAATATGATACTTTTGTGTGGATTATAGTAATCATATAGTCTAATTAAAGCATCATCTTTTTCTCTCTCTTCTACAACATAATACTCTTGCTCAATATTAGAATTTGTTACATTTGATTGCGTTATAGATATACTCTTTGGCTCTTTAAGTATTCTTTGTGCCAAAGATCTAATCTCTTTACTCATTGTAGCAGAAAATAGCAATCTTTGTTGCTCTCCTTTTAAATGGCTAAATATCTTCTTAATATCATCTAAAAATCCCATATCAAGCATCTCATCAGCTTCATCAAGAACAATTATAGATGGATTAAGTCTGATTTTTTTACTATCTAAAAGGTCAATAAGCCTACCAGGTGTGGCAACTACAACATTAGCTCTTTTTATCTGCTCTATCTGTCTTCCATATGCAGTTCCACCATAAACAGTAGCACTTCTAACGCCTAACTCTTTACCAAATTTATAAACCTCATCACTAACTTGCATCGCCAACTCTCTAGTTGGAGCAACTATTAAAGCCTCTACATCTCCATTTAACTCTAATTTTTCTAAAATAGGAAGTGCAAATGCAGCAGTCTTTCCTGTTCCTGTGTGTGCTTGTCCAATAATATCATTACCCTCTAAAATAAGAGGTATCGCCTCTACTTGAATAGGACTAGGTTCTCTAAAACCTGCATCTTTAATAGCTTTTGTAATCTCTGGTTTAAAATTAAAATCTTCAAATTTCATTTTTCTTCTTTTTTTTAAATTAATTGTATGCGTTTGCTACAAACCAAGCACCAAGTGCAAAACTCTCTCAAACACAATTAATTTAAATTTATATTCAGTAAGCAGAAAGTTAATGTAGATTGTAGCCAAGGCTAAAACAATGGCGCGATTGTAGCTTAATCTAATTAAAGTTAGCTAAAACAGATATCAACTATTAACAATCTTATCTATTTCAAAACTAAATAGTGTCTCTTTTTCATCACTTTTTATATATAACTCTAAATTGTGTAACTTTAATATATAATCAACAATATATAACCCCACACCTATTGAGTTGTTCCAGCTAATTCCATCTGCTCTATAAAATTTATCTTTTATCTTTTTAATATCACTACTATCAATCCCAATGCCATAATCAACTACTTCAACTATCTCTTTATTGCACCTAACTATAACTTCATCTTCAGAATATTTTAATGCATTCTCTATTAAATTGATAAATACATTCTCCATCATATTTCTATCGGCATCAACTTTAACATCACTACACTCTATAACAATATCTCTATCTTTATACTTTTGCTTTAATGTATCAACTGCTTCATTTACAACATCTTGTAAATTAAAATTAGTTACATTTAAAGAGATTGAATTACTCTCTAACTTTATAGATAGAGATAAAGTATCTATCATATTTGATATCTTTACTGCATTACTCTCTATTTTAGATAAAAATTTACTCTTTAGAGACTCATTTAAATTTGGTGTATCTTTTAATGTTTGAGAATATCCGACAATTGCAGCTACTGGATTTTTAAATTCATGGCTAATAGCCGATATAATATCACCTTGTCGTTTTGTAATCTCTTTTAACCTCTTGGTATAACGACTCTTCTGCTTCTCTCTCTTTTTTAGCCTCTTAGCAACTTTTTCTATATTTTTTGCAACTTTAGCAAACTCTTTGCAGCAATTTATATTAGATAAATATATAGAAAAATCTTTTTTTAACATTGAATTTAACGCCTCATCAATTGCTTTTGTATCTTTTGATATCTTTAAACTCAACTTGTTTGTAAAATATATCAATACAACCAAAAACATTGCCAATATCACAACTATCTCAAAGACTACTCTATAAATTGACCACTTTATCTCATCTAAAGGCTTAGATACTCTTAAATATCCACTCTTTAGCCTCTTAGCAACATATATAAAATCTCTCTTAAAATTTTTAGAATATCTAAGAGAACTACCCAAACCACTCTTTTGAGCCTTCATAATCTCAACTCTATTTAAAAGATTATCATTAGGTTTTTGATTTTTGCTTCTTAAAGAGTCATATATAAGCTCTCCACTTTTGTCTATATATGTAACTCTTGAATCTGAGAGTTTTGATATTTTGTCCAAGTAACTCTTATCCAAATTACCCTCTGAAGCTATTCTAACTACTGCACTTAACTTATCAACAGTTGCATCAACTCTGCTATTTTTTACAAAAAGGTAACTAAAAATAGTTGCTATCAAAGAGGCAATTACAATAAAAACTAAAGAGATTCTAAAAAATTGTTGATGTAATTTTAACATATTTTGTAACCAACTCCTCTAACTGCCTCTATATATTGCTCTCTCTTCTCTATCTTGTTTTTTAACCTAGATACTGCCATGGTTACACTTTTATAACCAACATCTTCTTTCCAAACCTCTTCTAATAATTCATCTCTGCTAACTACCCTATCTCTATTTTTTATTAAATATAAAAGTAATTTAAACTCTAATGATGTCAATTTTTCATACTCTCCATTAATTGATAACTCTTTACTATCTTCATCAATAACTAAATTTCTATATTTTATCTTTTGGGTAGCAACTCCAAGATATCTTGCAACTCTTGCCTTTGCTCTAAGAACCAACTCATTCATATTAAAAGGTTTAGTTAAGTAATCATCTCCCCCTCTTAAAAAACCCTCTTCTATATCTTTATCACTACCCTTTGCTGTAACAAAAATAACTGGCATATCATAACCCTTATCTCTTAGGGTCTTAACAAATTCACTACCCTCAGCATTAGGTAAGTTTCTATCAACCACAAGCAAGGTAACATCTTCCTCTTCAAGAGCCTGTTCTACTCCTTTAGTTGATAAAAAACCAATAACATCAAAACCAGCACTAGATAGATGAAACTCCTCTAACTCTAAAAGATCCTCATTATCCTCAATAATAATTACAGATTTTTTCATTACAACTTTAATTTTCCACCCTCAATAGCATACTTTCTTAACTTTGCAATATTTACACATCTGTCTGAAATTCTCTCCATCTTTCTAACAGAGTTAAGTCGTTTTGCAAAGTATGAAATCTCATTTTTATTATCACAAATTTCACTTATAATCTCTTTTTCTATTATAGATACAAAATCATCACACTTGCTCTCTTCAATAGATACCTCTCTAATAAGCTCATTTAAAATTGACTCATCTTTAACCTTTATTATCTCTACAGAAGCTTTTAATGCATTATGTGTGCTTTTATAAAAAGTAACTCTTGTTCCATCTCCCTCAATATTCTCTTCATCTACAATCTCTTGAGTTAATGTCTTAATTTGAGCTACAATATAATCACTAATTCGACTAAATTCACTTGTTATTTTCATTAAAGTTACAACTCTTCTTAAATCTTTTGCCTCTGGCGCATATAGTGCTAAGATTTCTATAATTCTCATATCTATCTTAGACTCCTCTTTAGAGCTGCCTTTGAGCATATTTTTTGCCTCTTTTAGGTTATCTAAATTTTTACTCTCTAAAGCACCTACTACTAAAGCAAAAGCCTCTTCTATATTTTTTGCAAAATCATAACTTCTACTATAAAGCTTCTCTAAATCCTCTTGATACTTACTTAACATTATCCAAACCTCCCTGTAATATAATCTTCTGTCATCTTCTCGCTTGGGTTTGTAAAGATTTTTTTTGTTTTATCAAACTCTATCAAATCACCCAAATACATAAATGCTGTATAATCACTCAAACGACTTGCTTGTTGCATATTATGTGTAACAATTGCAACTGAAACTTCATCTTTCAACTCTGCTATTAATTCTTCAATTGCACCGGTTGATATTGGATCAAGTGCACTTGTTGGCTCATCAAAAAGCAAAACATCTGGCTTTAGAGCAACTGCTCTTGCAATACAGAGTCTTTGTTGCTGACCTCCACTTAGCCCCATTGCACTTGTGTTTAGTCTATCTTTAACTTCACCCCAAATAGCAGAACCTTGCAAGGCCTTCTCAACTCTTCCATCAAGCTCACTCTTTGCTTTAATTCCACTAAGTCTTAAACCATAAGCCACATTATCATAAATACTCATAGGAAATGGCGTGGGTTTTTGAAAAATCATACCAACTCTTTGGCGAAGTTTAATCAACTCATTCTCTTTTTTATACTCTAAAATATTCTCCATAGAACCATCTTCTTTTTGCAACAGTATCTTGCCCTCATACTTTAAACCAGGGTATAGGTCGTGAATTCTGTTAAATGCTCTAAGAAGAGTTGATTTACCACAACCACTAGGTCCAATAAGTGCAGTAATTTTATTCTTCTCTATTGGCATTGTAATGCTTTTAAGTGTTGGTTTAGGAGCATTTGGATAGGTAAAACTCAAATCCTCAGCTCTCATTACATCTATATTTTCCATTAACCTTCCTTTTATTTATGCTTATTTCTTGTTAGGTATCTACCACCTAAATTAATTATCAATACAACAACTGTCAATACAAACGATGCAGCCCACGCCAAATCTTTACTTGCTTGGTCTGGATATGTTGCCAAATTATATATACTAACTGTCAAAGATGGAAATTGGTCATTTAAATTAAATGTTAAAAATTGACTATTTGCCGATGTAAATAGCAGTGGTGCAGTCTCTCCAATAATTCTAGCAAATGATAACAAAATTCCAGTCATCAGCCCAACTTTTGCAGCCTTTACTATAATTTGCATAATAATTTTATGCTTACTGCCTCCAAGTGCAATACCAGCTTCTCTAAGCTCTTTTGGAACAAGAGAGAGCATATTATCAGTTGTGCTTACAACAATTGGTAACATCATAATAGCAAGTGCTATCACACCACCCCAACCTGCAAAGTGCCCAACTCTATCTACATAAATTGCATAGACAAATACACCAATAATTATAGATGGTGCACTCATCATAATATCACTTAAGTTTCTAACAAAAAATGCCAATTTGTTATTATTACTATACTCTCGCAAATATATTCCAGCCATTGCACCAATAGGCACAGCAATAACTGTAGCAATTATAGCCATCATAAACTGACCAACAAGTAAGTTTCTAATACCTCCATCTACCAAATCATTAGTAAATATAGACCAATTCATTGTAGCTAAACCCTTCATAAAAAGTGTTCCTAATATCCAAAACAAAAAAATTAAACCAACAGTAGCAGCTACTGTAGAGAGGATTAAAACAATCTTATTTATTAAAAATCTCTTATTCATCGTCTCCTCCCTAAAAAGTAGAATTTAGCAAATGATATTATTATAAAGCTAACTGCAAACAAAATCAGTGCCAAATAGAACATACTTGAGAGTTCTAAATCTTGTGCTTCAGAGAAGTTATTTGCCAAAAGAACAGGAATAGAAGTTGTTGGGTCTGTAATTTTTGACGGTAACTTCATAATTGAACCAATTAAAAATGCAACTGCCATTGTCTCACCCAGTGCACGACCAAGTGCTAATATAACAGAGCCTATAATTGCCGTCTTCGAGTATGGCATAATAACATCTTTTATAACTTCAAATTTGGTTGCACCCATAGCATAAGC
Organism: Campylobacteraceae bacterium; assembly: GCA_026986085.1. Classification (GTDB taxonomy): domain Bacteria; phylum Campylobacterota; class Campylobacteria; order Campylobacterales; family Sulfurovaceae; genus JAADEQ01. The sequence goes on from JALSPE010000121.1 coordinate 6,728, forward strand.
ACTCTCTTTTAAAACACTTGGAGTTGTATTCATAGCATCTTTTGTAATTGCTGACATAAATGGCACAATCATAATAGCCAAAACAATACCAGCAGTTAGTAAACCAACGCCACTTCCACCAAATGTATGCTGAATAATTGGTGCAAAGTAAAAAAGCCCCCACATTCCATAGATAATACTAGGAATTGCAGCAAGAAGCTCAATTGCAATAGATACAGGCTTTATTAACACAGGAAATGCAACCTCTGTTAAAAATATAGCAATACCCATAGCAATTGGCACAGCAATAATCATAGCAATAGCTGTAGCTAAAAGTGTTCCAACTATTGGAATATATCCACCAAAAACACCACCATCATCATCTTCTCCAGGTTGCCAAGAGCTAGTCGTTAAAAAATCAAAGCCAAAAGTATGTATAGCATCACTTGCATAAACATATAAAATACCAAATATTGCAGCTAAGATTATTAAGATTAGTATGGCTGAGAAGATGGAAAAGTCTTTAAAAAGTTTACCAGTCATTTCCATTTGCCCTTTAAGTTTTTATAAATTATATAGTAGAAGTTTAAAAAAAAAGTTACTTTCCTTATTTAATAGATATAATTTGGGCAAATGCCCAAATATGTAACTTAATTACTTAATTTTCTTCTCTGCCCAATATTTAGCAATTTCAGCTTTTGTAGATGCAGGAAGTGGAACATAACCTAAATCAGCAGCAGCTTTATCGCCATTTTTGTATGCCCAGTCAAAGAATTTAACTACCTCTTTATTTTTCTCAGTTTTTTCAGCTGGTAAAAGAATAAATGTAGCAGCTACAATTGGATAAGAAGTCTCACCATCTGGATCACCAATTACAGCATAAAAATCTTTCTCTTTAGTCCAACTTGCATATTTAGCAGCATCTTGGAAAGATTTAACAGTTGGGTTAATAAATTTACCTGCTTTATTTTGAACTTGTGCAGCTGGTAAGTTCTCTTTTAATTTATAAGAGTATTCAATGTAACCAATAGAGTTTTTAATTTGCTTAATGTTAGCAGTTACACCTGAGTTTGATTTACCAGCAACAACTTTTGGTGCTTTCCACTCTGGTTTTTTACTTACTTTAAACTCTGGATTAATTTTATTTAAAAAATAAGTAAAGTTAAAAGTTGTTCCAGATTTGTCAGCTCTTACAGCAACTGTAATAGGCTCGTGTGGAAGTTTAACATCTTTGTTATCTTTTTTAATTACTTCATCATCCCACATTTTAGCTTTACCACTAAAGATAGCTGCAATTGCTTCTCTTGATAGTTTTAACTCACCATCTTTAACACCATCAATGTTGTATGCAAGAACGATTGAACCAACAACTGTTGGGAACATATAAAGTTTGTTTTCTTTTAATACTTCTGGCTTAAGTGGCTTATCAGAACCTGCAAAATCTACAATTCTTTTTTTAATAGATTTAATACCATCACCTGAACCAGTTGGAGTATAGTTTACTTGAACACCTGTTGCTTTATTATATGCACTTGTCCATGCTTTATAAACTGGAGCTGGGAAAGATGCACCTCTACCTTTTAATGCCTCTGCATTTGCTGAAGTTGCTACTGCTAATGCTACAACTGTTCCTAATACTAATTTTTTCATTTTCATCCTTTTATTGTTGTTGTTTTACAATTGAAGTATACAAAATAATAGTAACCAAATGGTAACAAAAACGGTAACAGATATTTTTTTTACATATATTAAAGCTGGAAATCAATTATAATTTCCCATATATTGATATTTATAAAATATTCTATCTACTATTATTACATAATTATAATCACACTATTACCACGCCAACTACTACTCTTAAAGTTTTACAGTATTAATTAGCAAGGTAATTAATATAAAACAAAGCTTAGTAATTAAATTGCAAAAATTAGTGCTAGTAAGTTAGAGCTTTTACAGTAAAGTTTATTTCTCTTCTTTTTGAACCTTCACTTTATTCGAGGCAATAACTCAAAATTAACTTTTTATCTCAAATAGACGCGAATAAATTTATGTATCCGTATTATTTTCCCTCGCTCAAAAGCTCCAGCTTTGGAGTATATATTGAAATATTAATCTTCTGTATGTATTCAAAATGAGGACATTGGAAACAAGAAAAAACTGTTTGCTTTAAAATTTTAGTTTAAATTAGGTGCGAAAGTTAATAAAAGTTAATAAAAACTTTAAAGACCCCATGTAAGTTTAAGGAGAGTTACATCTGTTACTATCTGTAGTAGATTCTGGGGTCTTCAAAATCAAAAGAGAGCTATATTGCTCTCTTTAATAGATTAAAACTTATATTTAGCTTCAAGTCTTACTCTATGGTCTTTTCTATCACTAAAGTCTT
>JALSPE010000122.1 GCA_026986085.1 Campylobacteraceae bacterium
CCCAACTCTTCTCCCCTATCTTCTGGGGCTTCCCACACGCTCATAGCATTTGCATTAAACCCAGCTTTTCTATGGTTTAAAATTGTTGCAAAACGGCGCATTACTCCTGCCTCTTGAAGCTCCTTTACTCTAGCAAACAGCTCTTCATAGGTAATATTTAATCTATCTACTACTCTCTTAAACGGTTCGCTTACTATCTCTATATCCTTTTGCATCTCTTTTATAATCTCTATATCTTGTGGAGTTAATCTTATATCTTTAAACTTATGCTTTTTAAGCTTCTCTTTTTTTGTTGCTTTACCTGCTGTATCCATCTTTACAGATATCTTAAACATCTTTAGAGTTGGCAAAACTATTGCCTCTTGCGCCCTACTCTCCTTTTTTAAAACATCTACTGTTTTCTCCAGTCCAAATATACTATCTGGCTCAACTGCTAATGTAAACCATATATTAAAATCATGCTCTCTTAAATAGTTATGGCTCACTCCTGGATGAGAATTTATTATCTCTACAGCTCTTTCTATATCATTAGGAGCAACTTTAAATGCAACCAAAGAGCTCTTATATCCCAATCTTTTTGTATCAAAAATTGCACTAGTTTGCCTTATTATAGATTGATTTTTTAACTCTTTTATCCTCTTTATTACTTCATCTTCACTTATATTAAACTCTTTAGATATCTCCAAAAATGGCTTTTGCGTTAATGGAAAAGAGCTTTGCATTTTGTATAAAATACTACTATTTAATTCACTCATATTAAACCTTTTTATCCAAAAAATATCCCGAACTTTACAATTTCTACAAGCTATGCTTTAAGAAAATATATAATTTCTAATGTAAATCTGTATTTTTATATTGTATCTTTTTTTATTTTGTAAAATATTGATAAACATCAAATTACTTTTAACCCAATTATGATAAAGTATCTATAGGAGTTTACAAATGGCATATTTCCCAATGTTTTACAATTTAGAAAATAAGAAAATTTTAGTTGTGGGTGGTGGTAATATCGCTACACAAAAACTAGAAAAGATTGTCCAATTTACAAAAGATATAACGGTTATTGCAAAAGAGTTAAGTCATGAGTGTTACAATTTAATAAAAAATAATTGCCTAAATATATACCAAAGAGAGTATAAAGAAGGTGATATAGATAACTTTGATATTGTAATTGTAGCTACAGATAATTTTAAAATTCAAGAGAGTATATATCAAGAGAGTAGAGGTAAAGCTATTTTGGTAAACTCTGTAGATAATACTAAATATTGTGATTTTATATTTCCATCTTTTATAAAAAGAGGTGATTTAACAGTAGCAATATCCACAAGTGGAGCATCACCTGCTTTTGCAAAACACTTTAGAAGAAAATTAGAGCAAAATATACCACAAGATATAGATACTTTTTTAAAAGAGTTAAAAAGCTTAAGAGAGAATATGCCAAAAGGAAAAGAGAGAATGGAGTATTTGGATAATTTAGTAGAAGAGTATTTTAATAAATAAAAATTAAAAATCACTCCGGACCCTCGAATTTATTCGAGGCAAAAATTTAAACTCTACTAATAAGCCCTAATAGACGCGAATGAATTCGCGTGTCCGTATTGTTTGAAATAAGTTCTTTTAGTGAAAGTAATTTTAAATTATTACCTAACTTTCTCAACTAATTTCACTTATATTTTAAATAAAACAGTGCCATTGCCAATACCTAATAAAAAGATATTAAACAGATAAAAGTTAAGCAATTTTATATTTGATGCTATATAACGGACATTCTTCGAAAATAGGCACGAATATATTAATAAGGTGCTAAAATAAGCATTTTATTTAATTTAATATAGTCAAGAACTGTAGTCACGACAAAAAACAGTCGTAAATGCCTATGTAGCAGGGCTTTGCAACGGTTTTTATATAACACACGAAATTTTTGGTAAAAACCATATAAAAGTTCGAATTATTGGGCTTGAATAGAAGTTTTACTGGAGAATCTTCGTTTTAATAAATAAAAATTAAAAATCACTCCGGACCCTCGAATTTATTCGAGGCAAAAATTTAAACTCTACTAATAAGCCCTAATAGACGCGAATGAATTCGCGTGTCCGTATTGTTTGAAATAAGTT
>JALSPE010000123.1 GCA_026986085.1 Campylobacteraceae bacterium
AATTAGCAGATATTACAGGCGACTCATTAGAACTTGCTAGAAAGTGCGAAGTAGATGAAAACCCTTTTGTAGTATTTTGTGGTGTTGGTTTTATGGGACAAAGTGTAAAAATTATTGCACCCCAAAAAAGAGTTTTTATGCCAAAAATTGCATGTTGTGCAATGGCAAGAATGATAGATGCTTCATATTTTGATGATAGTGTAAACTATATGGTTGAACACGGTATTAAAAAAGAGGATATTCTGCCCATTACCTATATTAATTCTGATGCAGCAGTTAAAGCAAAAGTAGGAGAGATGGGTGGCTTAGTCTGCACAAGTTCAAATGCTTACAAAATTATTGAAAAAGGTTTAGAAAGTGGTAAAAAGATACTATTTGTGCCAGATAGATGCTTAGGACAAAACTTTGCAAACTCAATGGGGCTAAAAAGTTGTGTAATAGGCGAAGGAGAGTGCAATCCAAAAGAGGCAGATATTATCTGTTTTAATGGTTTTTGCTCAGTTCATCAACTATTTACTGTTGATGATATAAAATTTTACCGCCAAAAGTATCCAGATATAAAAGTAGCAGTCCACCCAGAATGTGACCCTTCGGTTGTTGATGCAGCCGATTTTGCAGGTTCAACTTCTCAACTTATAAAGTATGTAAATGAGTTACCACCAGAGCAAAAGGTGGTTGTTGGAACAGAGTATAACTTGGTAAATAGAATGAGAGAAAAAAATACATATGTCCTCTCAGCCACAAAACCAGAGTGCCCTACAATGAATGAAACAACACTAGAAGACCTCTATAGAGTCTTAAAATCAATAGATGATGGACAAGCAATTAACGAAATTTTTGTAGAGCCTAAAATTGCAAAATATGCAAAATTAGCTCTTACAAGAATGTTGGAGATAAAATAGATGCTACTAAACGAAATAGAGTTTATAAAAGAGGCTTTAAAAGAGGATATCGGCAGAGGAGATCTATTTGCAAGAATATCTGAGCCAAAAGAGATAAAAGCATATATTTTAGCAAAGAGCGATGGTGTTTTTTCGGGAAAAAGATATATAAAAGCTTTTGAAAAACTTTTTGATATAGAGATAAATTTCAATATAGATGATGGTAACAGCTTCAAAAATGGTGAAAAGTTAGTAGAAATTTGTGGAAATTCTCATATAATATTATCAATTGAGAGAACAATGCTAAATACTACTCTACACGCAAGTTCAATAGCAACACTAACAAATAAATATCTCCAAAAGATATCTCCATACGGAGTAAAACTACTCGATACTAGAAAAACAAGACCCCATCTAAGAGAGCTTGAAAAGTATGCCATCAGATGTGGTGGTGGATTAAATCACAGAATGGGTTTAGATGATTGCTTAATGCTAAAAGATACCCACCTAAAGACAATTAGCAACTTAAAAGAGTTTATGAGTGAAGTAAGAGCTAAAATACCATTTACATCAAAAGTAGAGATTGAGTGCGAAAGTGTAGAAGATGCCAAAAAGGCCTTTGAGGCACGAGCCGATATTGTAATGTGTGATAATATGGATTTAAGCGATATAAGAGAGGTGGTCAATTTAAGAAATGCAAAATACCCTTATATTCTACTTGAAGCAAGTGGAAATGTAACCATAGATACTATAGAAGAGATAGCAAAAACAGGTGTAGATGCCATAAGCACAGGTAGCACAATACATCAATCAACTTGGATAGATCTATCTATGAAAGTAGTATAATGCAATTTATTAGGCATTTTAATGAATTATAAAAATAGATACATAAACTTTAAAGAGCTATTAAATAGATATAAAAGAGTTACTATAATATCTCATAAAAGACCTGATGGAGATACTATCAGCAGTGCTTTGGCAATGCACAACTATTTAAAAGATATTGGATTTACAAGTGAATTAATTTGTATAGATACTCCACCTCAAAAATTTTCATTTTTAAATGGATTTGATAAATATAAAAGTAAAATTGGCTATAGTGATAGTTTAATTATTACCTTAGATTGTGCAAATATCAATAGATGTGGCTTTGAGTTAGAGGGTAGAGAGATAATAAATATTGACCACCATCAAGATAATAGTAACTTTGGTA
>JALSPE010000124.1 GCA_026986085.1 Campylobacteraceae bacterium
TTTAGAACAATTAGCAGATATAAATTTACTATTATCTTAACTGTAATTATAGGAACTCTACTATCTGCTGTTTTTGCCTATTATAAAAGTAATATTTATCAAGCGAGTTCTACGATTCAAGTATCTACTACAAATAGTAAAGTTAATAGTAATGATATTCTACAAGATGCAATTATGGGTGGTGTTGTATCGAGTGATATAGATACAGAAATGGCGATACTAAAATCTCGCTCTTTAATTCAAGAGGCTATGAATAGTGTAGATTTAGTTACGCATATATGGGAAGTTAATAAATTTAAAAAGAAAACGGAACTCTTTTTAGACTCTCCTATTGCAATAGATATGAAAAAAGGGCAAGGATATCTATTTAAAGCTACTCCTATAAACGATAAATCTTACAATTTAGAGGTAAAAGGTGTTACAAAAAATGGCATTAAATTTGAATATAAAGGAACAAAGCTCTTTGGTAAAGAGGTAAAGCATAGAAATTTTGAATTTACTATTACAAAAACAGGTTCACCAAAAATAGGAGTTGAGTATCAATTTATAGTCTATGAACCTAATTACTATGCTGATGAATTAAGTAAAAAGAGTATTAGCGTATCTCAGCTTGGCAAAAAAGCTAATATCTTAAAATTAAGCTATAAAGATAGTGTTCCATTAAGAGCTAAACAATTTGTAGATACTCTATCACATGTATATATGAAGCAAAATATTGAGCTTAAAACTAAAGAGGCTACACAAACTCTGAAATTTGTAAATAAACAGTTAGATATTATAGAAGCTAATCTGAAAAAATCTGAAAAAAAATTAGAAGAGTTTAAGACAAAAGAGAAAACAATTGATATATCTATGACTGCTGAGCAAATATCTAAAACTCTATCAGAATATGAAGCTAAATTATCCATAATTGATATGCAAATATCAATTTTAAAAAATACACTAAATAAGATAAAAAAAGGAGTAGGTTTAGATACTTTAACTATAGTTGGATTAGATATTGATGGTGCAGATGGTATCTCAGGCTTAATAAAAAATCTACAACAAGCTATGCTTGAGAGACGAGCACTACTTAGTGATTTTACTATGATTCATCCAAAAGTTAAAAAAATAACAACAAGAATAGCCAATTTAAAAAGAATGATTAGACAATCTATTTCGAATATACTTAAAAGTTTAAAACAGAAAAGAAACTTAATTAAAAGACAAATGGCAAAATATCAAAAACAACTACAAAAACTTCCAAAAATACAACAAAACTATTTAGGTTTAGAGAGAAAATTTACATTTAATGAAAAGTTTTATACATATCTTTTAGAAAAAAGAACAGAAACACAAATTAAAAAAGCAGCAACTGTTAGCCAAAATAGAATTGTAGATAAAGCTCTACTTCCTAAAGAGCCAATAAAACCAAATAGAAAACTAATAGTTGCAGTAGGTCTGATTTTAGGATTTATTTTAGGGATATTTATAGCTTTTTTAAGAGCATTCTTAGATAATAAAATTTTAAGCGTTGATGATATTGAAAAAAATACAAATGTTCCTGTAATAGCAACAATTCCTAAATATAAAACTAAAAAGGGGGAGAGAAGGCTTTTGGTTATAAACAGACCAAAATCTTCTGTTGCAGAAGCCTTTAGAACGCTTAGAACTAACTTGCAATTTATGACTAAAGGAGAAGGCTCTAAAGTTATTGCAGTTACTTCAACGGTTGCATCTGAAGGCAAAACATCAATTGCATCAAATTTAGGAGCTGTAATCCAAATGCTTGGGAAAAAAGTAATAATTTTAAATTTCGATTTAAGAAAACCTACACTTCATACTCTGTTTGATTTACCAAACACCAAAGGTTTAAGTATATATCTATCAGGACATGCTAAACTTAATGAAATTATTATGCACACAAACATAGAGAATTTAGATATTATTACTGCTGGCACAGTTCCACCAAATCCAAGTGAACTAATTAATTCAGATAAAGCTATAGAATTAATAGAAAAATTAAAAAAAGAGTATGATTATGTTATTTTAGATACGCCTCCTATTGGGTTAGTTACAGATGCAAGAATTTTATTAACAAATTCTGATGCAGTGCTATATGTAATGAGAGCTGAATACTCTAAAAAAGATTTTATTAAATCTATAAATAACATTCATAAAGAAGGTGATGTAAAAAGTATGGGTATTGTCTTAAATGGAGTAGAAGCCGGTCATGGATATGGATATGGATATGGATATTATGAGGATTAATAATGTTTTCTATTTTTAGAAAAAAGATAACAAAAAATGAAATAATTGAAAACTTAGGTTTTGTAGATCTGCACTCACATCTCATACCAAATATAGATGACGGTGCAAAAAACTTAAAGCAAAGTATTGAATTAATTAAAAGCTTAAAAGAAATTGGCTATAAAAAGTTAATAACTACTCCTCATATAATGATAGATGCTTATCCAAATAGTGAACTAGATATTACAACAAAACTTTTAAATTTAAAACTCAATTTAGCGAAAGAGAATATTGCTATTACAATAGAAGCTGCCGCAGAATATTATATAGATGAGGGATTTTTGGAACATCTTTATAACAAGCCCCTTTTAATAAATAGTGAATACCTACTATTTGAGACATCTTATATGTCTAAACCTATGAATTTAGAAGATCAAATTCACGAAATAAATGCAAAAGGCTATAAGCCTCTTTTTGCTCATCCAGAGAGATATAGATATATAAAAGATTTCGATAAAGAGTATTACAGATTTAAAGAACTAGGTGTTTATTTTCAGTTAGATTTAAACTCAATAGGTGGCTTTTATGGAAAAGATGCCCATAAAAAAGCTACCTATTTAGTAGATAAAGGTTTAGTAGATTTTATTGGAAGCGATACACACAATAAAAAACATATCAACAATTTATTAGAATCACTTAACGAATCAAACTTTTGGTATAAACTGTTCAAAAAAAATAAAATATTAAACAAAAACTTACTTTAAATATATACGGTATTACTATCAAAAGAAAATTATCAAAAGAATATACACCAAACAATATAAAACCTAAAAAAGGATAATATAAAGGGTTAAAATTTAAGGTATCTTTTAAATAAGCAAAAACTATTAAACTCTCTATAAAATCGTCATATAATTTTACTCTTTTCCATTAGAATACATCTATATAAATGTCTTTATATTAAAATAAATATTGTAGTGATATCTTAATACCACGACAATATTACTTATATTGATTTTTATTATAATGTATAAACTACTTTGATAAAGCAGCAGCAGTTGCAACTGGAGATAGAGCTACACCGACAGCTTTAAAAACCTCTAGTTTGCTCATAGTGGTTACCTTGGCACTATTTGGAGCTATATATACAATATCACCTGGTTTTAACATTTTAAATGAATTAGCTAAAGAGTTGCTACCACTTAAACTAAGTTTTACAAGACCTGCACTGCTTCCTTCTCTTCTTACAATATAGATGGCATTTTTTGCTCCAGAATCCATAAAGCCACCAGCTGAACCTATTGCACTAAGTAGAGGAATTTCTCCACCATTTGTCAAATTAATTGGTCCAGGTTTTTTAACATCGCCTAAAACATATACCTTTTTATCAGGCACTTCTACTGCTACAATAGCATCAACAATACTTTTTCTGATTTTCTTTTGTATCTTTGCAGATGCTTCAGATTCAGTTAAATTGGCAACTTTTATTTTACCAACTACTGGCAAAATTACATAACCTCTCTCATCTACCAATGCACCATTTTCTGGAACACCACTGCTTTCATTCTCAAATGCTCCATATATCTTTACACTTAATCTATCGTAGGGTTTAATAATATATGGATGTGATGTTCCAGTTAGCTCAGTGCTATCTAATACCATACTGCTATCAACTGCTGTATTATTTTTATCCAAATCATTAAACAATAACAACTCTTGTTTAGAAGCACACCCACTCAATACAAAAGATGCAACTACCCCACTAATCAAAAATTTAAAATTTAATTGCATATATCTCTTCTCCTCAAATAAAATAAGTTAATTATATCAAAAAAAATAGTAATAGCTATTAAATGCTTCATTTTAAAAGATAATAAAATAATTTAATCTCTTTATAGAACAGATATATTGAATCAATACGGCGTTGCATCAATAAAGCCATGCGCTTGACGCTCAATTACTTCTACAATTCCTGCTTGAACAAAGGTAATATCCTCTATAAAATCCTTTTTCTTCCAACCCATTGTCTGCATTGTATTAATACAACCTATAAACTCAACATCATAATCCATTAGAGATTTTATTCTGCTTAGTGTCTTTTTATCGTAATCTTTTTTCAAAACCCTCATTCCAGGTCCATAAGCTATAACAACAACCTTTAAGCCACCATCTGGATACTCTTTTAAGATATTATATATTGTCCCTAACATATGGTTGGCGTAGTGTATATCTTTATTGTTTAGCTTCATTATAATCTCTCTTGGCTTGTCAAAACTTGGTTTTGGGTCTTTAAAGTTATATTTACCAAAAAGCGATAATGGTAAAATTAATAGTATAGTTAAAAAAATTCGTCTCATTATATACCCCTTTTAAGTTCAATAGTGCTATCAACCTTAATTACTCCACCTTTTACTATTTTAGCATAAATACCTCTTCTATTCAATAAAAGCTTAGGGAGTTTAGAGTTATATTTACTCAAGTGTTTACAAAGAGTGCACTCTCTAGTTATCTCTAACAAAGCACCATTAATATCAATAATATCTCCACTATCTAAAATGTGTGGATCGAAATCAAGCAGTAGATTCTCACCTAAAGCAACATCTGGAATATCTATATTGTGAGATTTAGCTAAGTCATATGAGTTTTTACCAATTAACATAATTAATCTATCTTTATCTTCACTATTGGCAAATTTATCGCCCTCTATTCCAAAATCTTTTTTTACTACTATAGCATCTCTTTTTTCCCTAACACCACTGGTTCCAATTGGTGCAATATATATTGACAATACTTTACCTAATATTTTACTACTCATAACTATTCCAATAGAGAGATTTATTAACTTCTTACATAAACTTATAATACTCTTTTATAGGGTTATGTAAGAGGTTTAATATAAAATAGCACAAGAGCAGAGCCAAAGACTCTCTACTCTTAATACCAATTTAGCACTTAACAATACCCTTATTATTTTTAAGACCAATAATTTCTGGTGTATCAACTTTAAGTTGCTTAATATGCTTAACATTTTTAAGATACTTCTCAACTGTCTCCCAAACTGGCTCACCTGGAGCTTTAGAATTAACAGTTGACCAACCAGCAACTTTATATTTCTTTTTAGGGTCAAGTGGCTTACCATCAAGCATCTTAACATTACTAATTCTTTTACCCATCTTTTGAAGCGGATCAATAGTATATGAAAGACCACCTGTTCTAACCATATCTCCACCTTGCTGATAGAATGGGTCTTGGTTAAATAGGTTATCGGCAACATCCTCTAATACATTCTTAATTGTTGCACCATCCATCTCTTTTAAGTAAGTCTCAGGGTATGTCATAGCTGTTTGAGTAGCTAAATCATCAAATGTAATCTCTTGCCCTGGCATTACAGATGTTCCCCATCTAAATCCTGGTGAAAAAGATACATCAGCTCCCTTAATCTCTCTTAGGGCATCACAAATTATTTGGTCAAAACTACCATTAAAGTTACCCCTTCTAAATAGTGTAACATCTGTAGTTCCAATAACTCTTGTAATATCTTTTAAGAATGGTTTTCTAACCTTATCGATATAAGCTTTCATCTCTTTATCTTCTGGAACCAAGTCGCTAAATACTGGAAGTAGTGTAAATTTAAAATCTTTAACCTTACCATCTTGAATATCAAGGTCTAAAACATTTAAGAATTTACCATTACTACCTGCATTACAAACATAAGTTGTTCCAGCTTTATTCTTAACTGGCACAGCTTCTGGCACACCATCATGAGTGTGTCCACCCATAATAAAGTCTATTCCACTTACAACCTGAGCTAACTTTTTATCAACATCAAAACCATTGTGAGATAGTAAAATTATAGCATCAGGCTTCTCTTTTTTCTTAATTTTTCCAATTAAATCTTGCAACTCTTCTGGTTTAATACCAAATGTCCAATCTGGGATAAATCTTTTTGGATTTGCTATAGATGTATATGGAAATGCTTGTCCGATAATTGCAACTTTTGCCTTGCCAAGTGTTTTCATAACATATGGTTTGAAAGCTAAGCCACTATCTTCATCAAATGCCGGAGCCCCATCCATTAGAGCATCCTCTTTTACAAATACATTTTGAGCAACAAAATCAGCTTTTAACTCTTTAATATTTTCAAGAACCTCTTTTTCTGTATAAGTAAACTCCCAGTGTCCTGTACATACATCAGCACCCAAAACATTTAAAGCTCCAACCATATCTTTACCACGAGTTTGAAGTGCTGTCCAGCTACCTTGCCATGTATCTCCTCCATCAAGTAGCAGAGTTTTATCTTTACCAAACTCTCCTCTTAATGAATCTACCATAGTTTTCAAATGAGCAAAACCACCCATTCTTCCAATTGCTTTTGCATTTTTTTCAAAATCCACACAAGAGAAAGCATAAGTTAATCTATCATTACCTTTAATATGATAATAATCTAAAAAGTGTTTTCCAACAATATGTGGAGGAACATTTTTATTACCATATAAACCAATATTTACGCTAGGCTCTCTAAAGTAAACTGGAACTAACTGAGCATGCGTATCTGTCATATGTAAAATTCTTGCATTTCCAAATGGTTTAAGCTTATAGTAATCTTTAAGCTTACCCTCTGGAGATAATCTTGTATGTGAATTTGCAAAAATTGGCGTGCTTCCAAGTGCCGCCATTAAATACATAAACTCTCTTCTTCCTAAACTCATATTTTTCCTTTAATATTTAAAGCCATCGCCAGGCACTGCTAAACGCCAAGTCTTTTTACCCTCTTCGTGTAATTGTAAAGCTCTTACAGCAAATGTGCACGCTCTCCAAGTTGCAAAATCAGTAGGGAATTTCTTTGTCTTCTCTTTACCTTTTTTCTTATACTTAATCACAGTATCTTTGCTTTTAGATTTAATAGCTTCCTCTACTGCTTTAATATACTCTCTATTTTTGATGCCAAGTCTCTTAAACTCAACACCAAGTTTAATAGCTTCTGGGTTATACTTTTTAGCTACACCTAAAACTTTATCTAAGCCATTAGCTTTAACATCACACACTTTCTTAACATCTAGTTTAGTTGCATCTTCGCTTAAAGATGCATTAGCTAACGATAAAGATAGTAGAATTGCTGTAGTTATTTTTAATAATTTCATATCCTACCCCTTACTTTCTTATGTCTGGACCATCAACTGGCAGACCATTTGACATATATGACATAAAATAGATCATCTCATTTTGCCACTTAGAACCTGGTTTATGTGGATTCTCACCTTGGTTTTTCTCACAACCTTTGATTCTTCTCTCTAGAGTTCCTAAACCTTGCCATTTCATTCTATATACTGGAAAATGCGTAACTGCACCAAATAAAGGAGAAAGATACTCATTTCTTACCCTCTTACCAGCACCTTGAACATGGCAATTAGCACATGAAAGTTGCAAATAACCTCTTTGAGTATAATACTCTTTTTTACCTCTCTCATAAGCCTCAGCTGCCTCTTTAGAATCTATCTTGATATTAATTTTTTTACCCTTCTCTTTAGAAGCATTTGCAAAATATGCTTGAAGATCAGTCATCTTACCCTTAGTTACTTTCCAAGGCTTTTCACCATTATCTTTTAAACACTTATTAATATCAGATGCAAGAGTTACAACCTCTTTGTCAAATTTAGGATAATCTCCTCTTATTGCTGGATCAGGAAAACAATCTTTAAAACTTTTTCCATTGGCAAACTTCTTTTCATAAAGCTCTTTACCAGCATCTATATTATCCTCAAATGGTGGCATCTCCATCATATCATCTCTTTGCGCTTTGCCACCTTTATTATAAGCATAAGAACCTAGATTAAAATCTGCACCTTTAAGACCCCACTTAAAGTTTTTCTCTAACTCCTCTTTTGTAGAATAAGGAAAAAATGTTGAAGCATTTTTAACACTTGCAAACTTCTTCTCCATATACTCTTGAAGAGCTTTTCTATCTTTGTCAGCTTGTGTATTGAAACCTCCTGCATAAACAAAAGATGCAACAGATATAGCCAATAAAGATGTAATAATCTTCTTACTCATTTTTAATCCTTTCTACCTTTAGGCTTTAAGAGCACTTAAGCTCTTACTTAATTTTTGCTTTCTTGCTCTTTGTTTTACCTTTTAAATCTACCCAACTTAGCTCTAGCTCTTTACCAGCTTCACCCTTAAATTTAAATTTTAAAAATGGATTTTTAGATAAAAATTGACTTGTAGATGCTTCATAAACAGGTTTTCCATCTACTTTAGCAACAATATATACAATAAAGTTTGCCTCTTTACCTTTTTTCTTAGCTATATCATAACTTAACATTGGGTGTTTTAAACCAGCCTTTACTGAAACTACGCCATCTGCTGCTTTTGCTTTAATTCTCATTCTTTTCTCCTAAATTAAATATTTTTTCTTTTTATATAACGCTTATAGAGCAAAGCTCTCTAAGCTACGCTAACGCTGAGTTCCCCTCGGCGGGGTGCCCGCGCACTTTGTGCTTAATTTCATATAACGCTTATAGAGCAAAGCTCTCTAAGCTACGCTA
>JALSPE010000125.1 GCA_026986085.1 Campylobacteraceae bacterium
GATAATCTGGATATAGTATATATTTAATAATAAACTCTAAGCAAATAATTAATATAATATGCGTTAAGAGATTTAATAAAAAGGAAATTTATGGAGAGTTTGCCAAGTTGTCCTAAGTGTGGGAGTGAATATACATATGAGGATGGAGATTTAATAATTTGTCCTGAGTGTGCTTATGAGTGGAATCCTAAGCAGCAAGAGGAGGAGAGTAAGTTGATTGTAAAAGATGCTTATGGAACAATTTTAGAAGATGGAGATAGTGTAACTGTTATTAAAGATTTAAAGGTTAAAGGTAGCTCTAGTGGTATAAAAGTTGGAACTAAGATTAAGTCAATTAGATTGGTTGAGGGTAATGATGGGCATAATATAGATTGCAAGGTTCCTGGAGTTGGTGCTATTAAATTAAAACAAGAGTTTGTTAAAAAGGCTTAAATTTATAAATTTTGTATGTGCAATATGAGTTACTAAATTTGGTAATTATATTGTAATATTTAGGCTAAAATGAGTAAGTAAAGCTATTTTAATAGCTTTTTAACCTGAGTTCGATGGAATACTATAGTCACAATTTTACGAGCTTTTTCATAGGCAATGTCACATTTTTGCAGGACTTTCCTGTTAATTCAAAAAAAATGTGTTTAAGCATATGTGAAACCTCATAAAACCCAACTTGAAAACCTTACCTATTTTTAGGCTTTTATGGCTATAGTATTTTGCCGAATGCAGGTTTTTAGTGACTACTCTTCATTACATAACCCTTCAAGTTTTGCTTTTTCTAAGAGTTCATCTAAGTGTATTGCTCTTTTTTCTGCTGGATCATCTTGAATGCTTTTACATAGTCCACAGGCTGTTCCAGCGTTGGTTGCATCCATTAGGCTCTCTAAATCACACGCTCCATTTTTTATTGCATCTATTATATCTTTATAAGTTACTTCATTACAATGACATACTGTGTATATATCATTAATTACATCTTCCATGATGTCTCCTTAAAATTTTAGCTATATTTTATCTAAATTATATATTTTAATTTGCTATCTATATTGCTTAAATATATTTTTTGTATAATAGATTATGAGAAATTTTTTATTGATAGTAGTTTTGATTTTTTCGTTAATTGGTTGCTCTAAGGATATTCCTCAAGATAAGCAGGATTTTATTGGTGAGTGGAGAGGAGATGGCGTATTTATGAGGATTTATTCTAGTGGAAAATTTGTATATTCTCGTAGAAATGGTAGCTCTAGGGTATCTATTAACTCCTATATATCTGAATTTAATGATGATGGTTTTAAGGTTAATGTTCTTATTGTAAATACAGGTTTTAAAGTTACAATGCCTCCAAAAGAGGTTAATGGTAGTTGGGTTATGGTTGTTGATGGGGTGAGGCTTATTAAGCAAGAGTAATCTAATTTTGGGAGAGATTTAAGTGTAATAAGTGGGTTTAATAGACGCGAATGAATTCTCGCGTCTGTGTAAAAACCCTTTTTTGGTAGAGGGGTTTTGATTATAGGGCTGCTTTTGCTGCTTCTACTACTTTTGTAAAAGATTTTGGTTCGTTCATTGCCATATCTGCTAAGATTTTTCTATCTAATTCGATATTAGCTAATTTTAAACCATACATTAATCTTGAGTAGCTGATATCGTTTAATCTAGCTGCTGCATTGATTCTGATAATCCATAATTTTCTAAATTCTCTTTTTTTCTGTTTTCTATCTCTATAAGCGTAAACTAATGAGCGCTCTAGTTGCTCTTTTGCTTTTCTAAAGTGTTTTCTTCTACCACTGTAAAAGCCTCTAGCTTGTTTTAATATCTTTTTGTGTCTTCTGCGTCTTACTACGCCTGTTTTTACTCTCATTTATATTCCTTTCTTCTTGACCTAAATTTTAATTTCGGTGTTAGCTTTTTGCTAAACTTGCCCAAATATTATGGGGAGTGGTTAAATAGTTATACTATCATCTCTTTTATGTTTTTTGCGTCCGCTTTATCAACATATTTTGCTTTTCTCATTTGTCTATGGTGTTTACCATCTACTTTTGTTAAGATGTGGCTTCTATACGCTGTTCCGCGTTTAATTTTGCCACTTTTTTTAACTTTAAAGCGCTTAACAGCACCTTTTACGCTCTTCATCTTTGGCATAGAGTCTCCTTTTAAAATATACATTCTCTTATAGAGATAGAAAATGTTCGCAATTTTACCAAAAAAAATTTAAAATTTGGTTATTTGTTTACAAAATATTTTTTTATTTCTGCTTTTGTCTCAAATGGTGTAACTTTATACTCTCTTCTATCAATCTCTACTATATACTCTTTGTTTGTCTCTGATTTTGCATAAGTTATTGCAATTTTTGCTGCAAGGGTTTTCTCATCGGTTGTTGCATCTCTATTAATTAAATTAAATGGACCAGGAAGTGGTAAAGTGAAGCTGATATAATTTGGATGGCTTACTCTTTTTAGCGCTTCATTATCTTCCTTGTGGCGACCTACAACTAATTTTGCCCCCTCTGGCAGTCTAAAGTGGCGACCATATTTTAGTAAATCTATACTCTCTACACTAAACTCTTCGTGTTCTATATGCTCTCTTATCTTTTGGCTATATACTTGCTCTGTTAATAGGCAACCTCCACCTGGCGATTCGTAATCTTCCCAGCCGTAACTCTTTGCCATTGATAGTTGAACATCTCTGGCTCTTCCACTAATATCTAGCAGCTTTTCTCTATCTATCCATCCCTCTAGTTCTGGCTTTGTTGGCTCTAGATGTTTTGCACAAAGGGGGCGAACTATTAGGTTGTCTTTATCTTCGGCTAGTTTTTTTACTTGTTGAAGGGCATCTTTTCTTTGGCTCATTGGGCGCTGACCCAAGACCTCTCCTGTAATTAAGAAAGATGCTCCTATATCTTGCATAATTTTTTTTGCAATTTTAAACATATAGCCGTGGCAATCTATACAAGGGTTAAAGTTTTTGCCATAGCCATATTTTGGGCTAAATAGAATGTTTTGGATATACTCTTCTCTAACATCTACTATTTTAAAGTCTGCACCTGCTAGATTTGCTCTTGATTCTAACTGCTCTTTTATATCTTTTGTGCTGCCAAAACCTATATTGATATGTAGCGCTGTTACATCTATGCCTTGCTCTTTAATTAGCTTAATTGCAAGCATACTGTCTAACCCGCCACTAAATAGTGAAACTGCTCTCATAGGGAACTAACTCTCCTTTCTTAATTCTTGGTAGTATATCGGTTTTTATCTTTCGTATTAAGTAACTCTTTTTATTGTAATCTAAATCGCTTCTATGCATTAACTCTTTTAATTTAAATTTATAATATATCTCTAGCTCCTTTAGTAGTTGGGCTTTAAATTCGCTCTCGTCTAAAATAGGAATTGACTCATCTATTGCTATTCCTCTAAGTGTTGGGTCGTCTAGGTTACCTTGGGCTAAGTTTCTAAAGGCACTCTCATACCCCTTTGCAAGTGAGAAGTCTAAAATATCCAACAGGCTATCTATTAGCGAGTTGTTTTCTAAAAGAGTTTTGAGTATAGCTTCCCAAGCTGGGTCTTTGGGTATTGAGTTGTTGCTATTTTGAGCCGTTTGTTTAAATGAGTCTCTTTTATTGCTTTTAAAGTATGCAGCTTGGGTATTGAATACTCTTGCTGCTTCAAGTGCATATGAGTCTCTAACTACTTTACTTAGGCTGTTTAGATAATTGTTTACCTCTGCTATAGCGTTTTGCTTTTCGTATGGATTGCTTAGGTTGTAGCTGTTTTTAATTTGCTCTATTACAAAAATTACTAAATCGCTACCACTCTTTAGTATAGATTGTAACTCTTTTGTATTGTTATCTGCTACCATATCTGCTGGGTCTTTGCCTTCGGGAAATAGCACTACGCTACCCTCAAAGCCACTAGCGCTAAGCATTTTGGCAGCTTTAAGTGCCGCTGCTACTCCTGCTTTGTCGCCATCGTAGGCTAGTATTATTTTTGGCTCTCCTTTTCTAAGAGTTGGCAGGTGGTCACTAGTTAGGGCAGTTCCTAGCGTTGCAACTGTATTTGTAAAACCTGCTTGATGGAGCATAATAACATCTAAATAGCCCTCTGTTACAATTATCTCTTTTTTATCGTAAATAGTGCTTTTTGCAAGGTAGTAACCATATAGAAGTCTTGATTTGTTAAATAGCTTTGTTTGTGGTGAATTTATATATTTTGCTGGATGGTTGCTTAGTGTTCTGCCTCCAAAACCAACTATTGCTCCTGCTGCGTTGTATATTGGGAATGTAACTCTCTCGATTAATCTAGCATAAAAATCACCATTTTCGCCTTTTGCAATTACCCCAGCATCTAATGCCTTTGGCAGTGGTATTTGGTTACTTTTTAATATATTAAAAACGCTTTGAGAGCTACCAACATAGCCTATTCCAAAGTGTTCGATACTCTTTTTTGTAACGCCTCTATTGCTTAGATAATCTAGCGCTATTTTATTTTTGTAAAGAGCCTCTTTATAGTGGTTTTGAAGTAGTTCTAAAACTCTTCTTTCGTCTGCTGAGCCACTATTTTTGCCTTTAGTGTAGGTTAGGGTAAAGTTATAATTACTTGCTAACTTCTCTATGGCTTCTGGGTAGCTTAGTTTTTCATACTCCATAACAAATTTAATAGAGTCTCCACCAATGCCACACCCAAAGCAGTGAAAAATCTGCTTTTGGGGGCTAACTACAAAGCTTGGAGTCTTTTCGCCGTGAAATGGGCAGTTGGCTTTAAAGTTTGCTCCACTCTTTTTAAGCTCTATGTAGTTGCTTATAACATCAACAATATCTATAGATGTTTTTAATCTCTCTATTGAACTCTCTTCAATCATAAATGTATTATATCAAATGTAGATATATCTACCCTAAAATAGGGAGTAAAGCAATCTTATTTAGAAATTTTATTAAATATTTAGCATTATTTCTTATAGATTAAATTATATATGATATAATCTTATTA
>JALSPE010000126.1 GCA_026986085.1 Campylobacteraceae bacterium
TTATTATATTTTAACTAAGGAGTAACAATGGATATGTCAGATCTTTTGAAGATGGGTGCTAGTATGATACAAGGTAGTAGTAATGAGAGCACAAGTGGTTTAGATACAAATTCAATTACAGATGCTTTAGGCTCTATATTTGGTGGAAATAGTGAAAATGGAGAGGGTGGTTTAGATTTAAGCTCTATTGTCTCTAATCTTACAAATGGTGATTTGGGTGAGACTGTTATGTCTTGGATTGGCGGGGGAGAGAATGCTCCTATAGATGCTGATAAAGTTAGTGATTTAGTAGGCGAAGATAAAGTAAATGAGTTTGCTGAAAAGTTAGGTATTGACCCAGATACTGCAAAAGATGAGTTAGCAAATGTGTTACCAAATTTGGTAGATAAAGCTACAAATGAAGATAGTTCACTTGCTGAGAATCTACTTGAAAAAGTTGGTGGTGTTGGTGGTTTAATGGATTTGGCTAATAAATTCTTTAAAAGTTAATTAATTTTTAAAAAGTAGCCACTCTCTATGGCTACATATTTTTACTTTATTTTGATATAATCAATAAAAAAAGACAATTTAAATGGGTGCATTTCTTCCAGACTATAACGATCCTATTGTTAGTATATTGCTGTTACTTGGTATTATTTTTGCTATATCCCTATTATCTTATGGTTTTACTATTTGGCGTCAAGAGGTTAAAAATAAGGAGATGCTGGAGTTTTTAAAAAATTTTGAATCTAGCGAATGCACATTAGATACCGAAAATATGCCTTTTGATGAGAGTATGAAAAAACCTCTGTTTATGTTGGCTCTCTCTTTTGAAAAGAGTGGAGATTACTCTAGGGCTGTAAATTTATATTTATATCTACTAAAGCATATAAAAGAGAACTCTATTCTTTCTCATCTGGCAAAGGCTTACTACAGGGCTGGTTTTTTAAAGAGAGCTATTGATATTTATAAAGAGATTTTGTATCAAACTCCTCGAGATATTGAGGTTTTGTATAGTTTAGAGTTTGTATCTGAACAACTTCGAGATTATAGTAGAGCTAGTGAAGTGCTTGATATTTTAGAGAATTTAGGTGAAGATGTCTCAAAGTATCGTTCACATTTAGAGTTGCAAGTTATTTTAAAGAGTGGAATTGAGAGAAGTGATAAATTTAAAAAGATAGCTGAAGGTATTGATGGTAGCCCATATAGGGCAGTTATGCTTAGGGAGCTATTTATGTTAAATGCAAAAGATGCGTGGGAGTATTATTGTGATAGTGAGTTTGAAAATTTAGTAGATATACTTTGGAAATTAGATATAGTCCAATTAAATTTAGATATAATATCAAGGCACAATAGCCTTAAAAAGCTATTTTGGACAAAAGGTTTAGCGCAAAGCTCTTACAGTAAAGATGAGAGTATATTTGCATTAGACCTTTTAGCAAGTGCAAAAGAGAGTGGTTATACTTTGGCAGATTTAAGTTTTAAGTATAGTTGCACAAGTTGCAAGAGTAGCTTTCCGTTAATGGCGTATAGGTGTCCAAATTGCTATGAAGTATATAGTTTTAAAGTTGAGGTTTTAGTTGAAAAAAAACAAGAAAAAAGTAGTTACTCTCTACTCTGATGGCTCTAGCTTAGGAAACCCTGGTTCTGGAGGTTGGGGGACTATTTTAGAGTTTATGGGTAAAGAGAGAGAGTTAAGTGGTGGCGAGGCTGAAACTACAAATAATAGAATGGAGCTAACAGCAGTAATTAGGGGTCTTCAGGCGCTTAAAGAGCCTTGTAGTGTAGAGGTTGTTACCGATAGTAGCTATGTTGCAAATGCAATTAATAGTTGGCTTAAAAATTGGGTGGCTAAGGGGTTTAAAAAGGTTAAGAATGTAGATTTGTGGCAAGAGTATTTAGAGGCTGCAAAAGGGCATGATGTAAAGGCAACTTGGGTTAGAGGTCATAGTGGACATCCTCAAAATGAGAGGTGTGATAAGTTAGCTGTAGAGGCAGCACAAAAGATTAAAAAGGAGTTGTAGTGGAAGATTTATCCAAATTGGAAGATAGAATTGGATATAGATTTAACAATAAGCAGTTGATTATTGAGGCTTTAACACATAAAAGTTTTAAAAAGCCTTACAATAATGAGAGGCTAGAGTTTTTGGGAGATGCTGTTTTAGATTTGATTGTTGGAGAGTATCTGTTTGAGAAATTTCCTAAAGAGGATGAGGGGACTTTGTCTAAAATTAGAGCATCTTTGGTAAATGAGGGTGGCTTTGCAAAATTAGCAAAGGTTCTTAATTTGGGAGAGTATCTATTTTTATCTATTGCAGAAGAGAATAACAGAGGAAGAAGTAAAAAATCTCTTTTGTCAAATGCTTTTGAGGCACTATTGGGGGCTATATATCTTGAGGCTGGTTTAGAAAAGAGTAGAGAGATTGCCATTAAGTTGATAGAAGAGAATTACCCTAAAATAGATTTAGACTCTCTTTGTAAAGATTATAAAACATCTTTACAAGAGCTAACTCAAGCAGAGTATGGGGTTACCCCATCATATACGATGCTAGGCTCTACAGGTCCAGACCATGATAAGGTGTTTGAGATTGCTATAGAGTTAAATGGCAAAAGGTTAGCTTCTGCAAAGGGAAAGAGTAAAAAAGAGGCGCAACAAGTTGCAGCCGAGATTGCTTTAGAGAGATTAAGGAGCAAGAGTGAATAGCTTTGGTTTGAAGTTTAGAGTTACAACTTTTGGAGAGTCGCATGGCAAGGCTATTGGGTGCGTTGTTGATGGAGTTCCAGCTGGGTTGGATATAGATGAAGAGTATATTCAAAGTGAACTAGATAGAAGAAAACCAGGGCAGAGTGCTTTGACAACTCAGAGAAAAGAGGGGGATAGAGTAGAGATTCTTTCTGGTGTTTTTGAAGGTAAAAGCACAGGCACACCAATAGCTATGGTTATATTTAATGAGAATCAAAAGAGTAGAGATTACAACAATATAAAAGATATATTTCGACCAGGACATGCCGATTTTACATATTGGAATAAGTATGGCATTAGAGATTATAGGGGTGGTGGCAGAAGTAGCGCTAGAGAGACAGCTGCTAGAGTAGCTGCTGGGGCTGTAGCAAAGTTAATTTTAAAAGAGATTGGTGTTGTGGTTAGAGGTGGAATTTTAGAGATAGATGGCATTGTTAGCAAAGATAGAGATTTTGAATTTGCATTAAAAAGTGATGTAAAAAGTATAGATTCTAAAGCAGAAGAGGCACAAAAAGAGGCAGTTGTTAGGGCAAGAAAGAGCCACGATTCTGTAGGAGGAGCAGTTTTGGTAGAGGCTGTTGGAGTTCCTGTTGGTTTAGGAGAGCCTTTGTATTATAAGTTAGATGCTACATTAGCTGCTAATTTGATGGGAATTAATGCTGCAAAGGCTGTTGAGATTGGAGATGGCATAGAAGCTGCACGAAAAAAAGGTAGCCAAAATAATGATGCAATTAGCAAAGATGGATTTTTGAGTAACCATAGTGGTGGAGTATTGGGGGGTATTAGTAATGGAGACACCATTAGTGCTACTGTATGGTTTAAGCCAACACCATCAATTTTTAAAGAGCAGAAGAGTTTAAATACAAAAGGCGAAGAGATAAAATACAAATTAGAGGGTCGTCACGATCCGTGCGTTGCAATCAGAGGGGTGGTTGTGTGCGAAGCTATGATGGCATT
>JALSPE010000127.1 GCA_026986085.1 Campylobacteraceae bacterium
AAATGCATAATTTGTAATTCTATCTTGTTGCCCTGGAGTAACCTCTATTTGATCACTATCTGTTGTAGTTAAAACCATATCTATCTTTTTATCCACAACAAAACTATCAGTATTACTAGTAACTTCTGGCTGAGCTACTCCCCCTGCACTATAACTTAGTGTTGCACTATTATCAATTTGTGTATTTGCATCGGTGCCTAATGCATAAGCACTGCTATTAAATGCTAAAATTGCACCAATACCTAATATTACTTTTTTCATAATTTACTTCTCCTATTTTATTTTTGCTTGATAGCTAATTTTTATATCTGAATTAGATGGAACTTTTGCTATTTTAAAAGCTATAGCATTATAATCTTTTGCAGTTGCTTTATGTTTTTTACCATCTTTGCCTGTAACAAAAAGCTTATCTTTTGGGGCAAAATTTTTACCATTATCTATAGAAAACTCTACACTATATTTAGCTTTGCTCTTGATAGAGTTAGCTACAAATAGTAGATTCTTATCTATCTTATTTTTTACTATTACATCTTTTAGCTCATCTTTAGAGCTATTTTTAATAGTATCTACATACTTTATTGTATCTTTTGGCACAACTTTTGTAGGCTTTGCCCACTCTATATGTTTTTTTCCTTTTTTATTAACAACTACACTCTTTTTATAAGAGCTAACTTTTATTGATATAGGCGCACTATTGGCAAATGCCAATAGGGTTAAACTAATAGTTACAGCTAATGTCTTTTTCATTTTTTCTCCTATTTAATTATTACTTGAAATGAGATATTTTTAATTTCACTCTCTTTAATTTTTGAAATATTAACAGCAACAGATGAGCCATCAAACTCTCCATTATCGTTATCTTTTTTATCACTTAACGAAACACCATTGAGCTTAAGGCTACCATCGAGATACTCTGTTCCATCAGGTATGGCATCCTTAAACTTAATATTATCTATAACTCTACCACTACTCTTCCCACCTATCTTTAGTGAGATATTATATGTAATAATGCTACCAGTATGAGGCTCTTTTGTATTTAATTTATAACTTTTAAGGCTATCTAACCAATACTCTCGGACAATATAGTCTCCAACTGAAGATACATCTTTATTTCTAACTACTGTATCAACTTTTGCAGCACTATCTTTTCCATTACTGTTAATAGATTTAGATATAGCTCTAATACCCTCATTATCAATTTCACCTCTAGTATAGTTAGCATCAGGGGTATCAGATACAATAAATAAAGTTGCATTTTTATCAGCCCCTAAAGATAGATTAGAGACAATAGTGTCTGAACTATCCCAAATTCCATTATTGTTACTATCCATATACAATCTTATATTCTCTAATTTAGGATTAATCTGTTTGTCTCCTGCTATATGTGTTAAATCTATACTATCATCACCATTACCCAAATTCGTTAAATTAAATGTTAATACTCTATTTTTTTCACCAGATGCAATCTCTACAGCTTTAGTATCTTGCCAATTTAACTTTATATCTACAACTCTATCTACTACAAAACTATCTTCATTACTTGTTTTAGTAACCTCAACTCCATTTAAGTTATATTTAATTAAAGCACTATTTGTAATACTCTTGCCAGATATTGTTCCTTTAGCATTTATGTATGAGATTAAAAAAAGAAGTAAAAAGAAAAACTTCATAAAAAGCCTTTATGTAAATAAAATGTTATTGAAATAATAACATAAAATCTTTAATTATAGCTTTTTAACTATATATATGTATTATTTATGTAAATAGAATAGTTTATCTTTTATAGTAAAAAATTTCAGTTAGCTATATTTGCAAAGTATTAAATTGAAAATTTTCCAAATTTAATATTAAATCTTGCAAAGTGTATATAAAAATTGCTAAAGTAGCAAATTTAATCCACTCTTTTTTATTTCAATTAATTTATTAAAATTAAAGGTTTTAAAGCTTTTTGTGTCGGGTTCTAGTAGAAATATTTTACTTTTTGTAAGTTTTAAGTT
>JALSPE010000128.1 GCA_026986085.1 Campylobacteraceae bacterium
GAGCTAGGCGAAGATGAATTTTCTATTTTAAGAGCAACTCAAAGGTTTGTTCAGCAACTATTTTTATTTCATGCTTATATTAAATTAAATGGGAGACCAAACTCTAAAGATATTTTAGGATACCAGTTGCCAAAATTTATAGAAGAGGAGAGAGCATCTTTAGCAGTAAGAGTAAAATCTAGTAAACTTTTAAAGATATATCAACTTCTATTAGAATCGGAGCTAGAGATTAAGAGTAGTGATAGCTTAAATAGAGAGACACTTTTATATGGAACTTTGATAAAAATTAGGTATATATTGTAGAAAAAGGTTACATATAAGTTTTTTTTGGTAAAATAATGCTTCAAAAAAATTCTTTCTCATCTGTTAAGTCAGGTGGGATACAAAGCCAAAAGAAGGAAAAAGATGAATTGTTACGAAACACTTGTAATCATTAAGCCAACGCTTACTGAAGAAGAGATAGCAAAGCAAGTTGAACTTGTTAAAGAGAGTATTACAGAGCAAAATGGAGAAGTTGTTGCTCAAAATGATATGGGTATGAGAAAATTGGCATACGAAATAGATAAAAACCCTCGTGGATTCTATACTGTTATCTATCATAAATCACCAGCAGATGCAATTGATGAAGTAGAGAGAAAATTAAGATATAATGAAGATGTTTTAAGATTCTTTACAGTTAAATATAGCAATAAAAAAGAGATTGCTGAATTTGACAAACAAGTTGCAGCTTGTAGTGCAAAAAAAGAGGAAGCACCAGCTAAAGAAGAGGCTTCAGAAGAAGCATAATTAAAAAGGACTCCCGATGTATAATAAGGTAATTTTAGTTGGCAATTTAACAAGAGATGTTGAAATAAGATATACTCAAAGTGGTAGTGCTTTAGCAAAAGTAGGTATTGCAACGAGTAGAAAATTTAAAGTTAATGGCGAACAAAGAGAAGAGGTTATGTTCATTGACTTAACATTTTTTGGCAGAACAGCAGAAGTTGCTAATCAATACCTTAGAAAAGGGAGTAAAGTTTTAGTTGAAGGAAGACTTATTTTAGAGCAGTGGGTTGCTCAAGATGGCACAAAGAGAAGCAGACACTCAGTTACAGTTGAAAGTATGCAGATGTTAGATAGCAGAGCAGATTCTCAGCAAAATAACCAATATAGCAATAGTGGTTATAATTCAGCACCAGAATCTACACAGCAGGGGCAACAAGGTTATCAACAACAGCCTCAGACACAATCCCAAGTGCAACAACAAGCTACACCAACTAATCAAAACAGTGCGCCTCAATCTATGCCACAAGAGCCAACGATCCCAGAGATCGATATAGATGAAGACGAAATACCATTTTAGGAGATAAAACAATGGCCGAAAAGAGAAAATTTAAAAAAAGATTTTGTAGATACTGTCAACAAAAAGTTGATTATATAGATTATAAAGATTTAAACCAATTAAAGTTTAGTTTAAGTGAAAGATATAAAATTATGCCTCGTCGTTTAACAGGTAACTGTAAAAGACATCAAGAGGTGGTATCTGCAGCAATTAAAAGAGCAAGACAAGCTGCATTTATTCCATATGTAGTAGAGAGAAAAAGAGTTGTAGCTAACCCGTTTGAGCTAATTAAATAAAACTCTACCAAAAGGCACTTTGCCTTTTTTAACACAACAAAAGTAAAAATATTTCAAATCTATTTTAACCCAAATTATACAATAGAAATCATCAAACTAGGAAAAGTCATTTTGCTGTGGGCAATTACAAAAAAATCTACTGACTTTACAAGATATTAGTTACATTTTACTAATCACATCCATATTCTCAATCTCTACTCTCTTAATATACTCCTCTCTTCCTAAGATTTTATCTCTTACTCCAAGACCTTTATAGGTTAAAGCATTTTTAAAACTCATAGAGTTTAAAATTGAATTAGCTAAAATAGCTACAATACCCAAATAAGTTATTAAGCCTTCAAGGTTAAGAGCTAGATATACAGATAAG
>JALSPE010000129.1 GCA_026986085.1 Campylobacteraceae bacterium
ATATTATTTATTGCACATCATCTTTCATTCTCTATCTTTTTGAATTAGCTAAGGCTAGTCCTTCAAAGATATAAAATATTATCTAATATACACTAAAAAATATTCTCAATTCATGAGTTTTGCAAGAAGTCTAATAGAGCTTTTACTTTTACTTTCTCTTTTTAATATAGATATAAACTCCTACTACTAAAGCTACAAAAGCAACTGCGCCAATAGTTATAGTTTTTAGATACTCTTTTATCAGTGCTTCATTTTCGCCAATGAAATATCCTACTAGTGTAAGTATTATTGCCCAAATTCCTGCACCTAAAGATGTATAGATGCTAAATTTTGCTAAATTCATTTTTGCCATACCAGCTGGAAGAGAGATTAATTGTCTAACTCCTGGTATCAACCTGCCACTAAAGGTTGATATTTCACCATGTTTTTCAAAAAATTTTTCTAATTTTTCTAGGGTTTCTTCTTTTACAAATAGATATTTACCATATTTAAGAAAGAATACTCTTCCAAATTTTAGAGCCAATATATAGTTGAAGATTGCTCCTGCTAATGAGCCTAATACTCCAACAATAATAACAATATAGATATTCATATCGCCCTTACTAGCTAAATATCCTGCTGGAACCATAACAACTTCGCTAGGGAAGGGAAAGAATGTGCTCTCTAAAAACATCATAATAAATATTCCTAAATATCCTAAAGAGCCAACAGTTTGAACAATCCAATTTACTATATCGTGTAGCATAATACCTCGTTTTTAAACGCAATTATATATAAAAGATGTAAAATACGCCATTAATTTTTAAAAAAGAGAGTAAAAATGTTTAAGTTAGATGACCCTAAAAACAGTTTTAAAAATGTATTGCACGCCTTTTTTTTAGGCTTGGCAATTACAGTTGTAGAGCCTTCGACTGTGTTGCCTTTGATGGTTCATCACTTTGTTGATAGTGCAATTATTGTAGGTATATTTGCATCGTTGCTAAGAGGCGGGGCTATTGTAATTCAGTTATATGCTTCGTTTCATGCACAAGGGTATAAGAGGGTTATTCCATATTTAAGAAGGGTGTTTTTCTTTAGATTTTTAAGTTGGTTTTTTATTGGTTTATCGATATTTATATTTGGTGACAAGCACCCATATATAACTATTTCTCTTATTGGAATTGGACTCTTTTTCTTTTCGTTTACAGCTGGTTTTGGAGCAATTTATTTTAAAGAGTTACAAGCAAAACTTTTTAGTAAATCTTATCGTGGTAAAACAATGGCAAATAGAAATATTGCATCTTCGGTTGCTTCAATAATTAGTGGAGGTGTAACTGGGTATGTTTTAAGTAATTTTAGCGCACCACTAAATTATGCATATCTTTTTATGGTTAGTTCTCTTTTAATGGCAGTAGGTTTTATTGCATTTGGAACAATTAATGAGCCCAAGAAAGAGAATATATCTTTAAAAGAGAAGAGTTTTAAAGAGTTTTTAAAGAATGCTTCTTTGACACTAAAGAGTTCTAAAAAGTTACAATTGCAGATATTTGCTGTATTTTTAAGTTATGCATATTTGTTATCTATGCCATTTGTTATACTTCATGCTAATAAAACTTTGGAGCTAACAGGATGGATGCTTGGTGGTTTTATTACAATTGAGATGATAGGTTCAATTTTAGGAAGCTCTTTGCTTTGGAAGAGAATAAGTAATTATGAATTTATGCTAACTCTTAGCTTTGGGTTGAGTGCAGTTGCGTTTATTGTTGCTTTGTTTGCAGATAATTTATATAGTTATCTCTTGATTTTTTTACTCTTTGGAGTATCGGTTGATGGTTTTAATATTGCTGGAATGAATTTAATAATAGAGTTAGCACCAGAAGATAAGAGACCAATATATGTTGCTTTACAGACAAATTTAAGCTCTATTGGTCTATTTTTTCCAATTTTGGGTGGTTTTTTATTGACAATTTTGGGTAGTTATCAACTAATCTACACAATAACAATAATACTTTTACTTCTTGGCGTATATATAAGCAGAAAATTATAGAGTTTTTTGTATAATTTTGGCTCAATTTAAATTAAGGATTTATGATGTTAGAAGGAATAGTTAGAGATAGTATCGGTAAGAGTGATGCAAAGAAGCTTCGCCGAGATGGTTATCTAATAGCGAACATCTATGCTAATGGTGTAGAGAATGTTCATTGTGCATTTAAACATGGAGAGTTTGTAAGAACTGTAAGAAATAAAGAGTCTCTTGCATTTCCTGTAAAAGTTGGAGATAAAGAGTTTAATGTTGTTGTTCAAGAGTATCAACTACACCCAATTACAGGTTTAATTTTACATGTTGATTTAAGAGTTGCACTTGCTGATACTGTTAGTGATTATCTTGTTCCTGTTGAGACAGTTGGTGTTCCAAAAGGTATTAAAAACAAAGGTGTTTTGGTAATTACTAAAAGAAGAGTAAGAGTAAGAGGTAAAATAGAGGATATTCCTAATAAATTTGTTTTAGATGTTTCTGATTTAGATAGAGATGAGTCTATTTTGGTTAGAGATTTGGAAGCTCCGGCTAATTGTAAGCTAATGGATAGACCACATGTTTCTATTTGTGGTGTAATAAAAGCTAGATAATTTAATGAAACTTATAGTCGGTTTGGGCAACCCCGGCCCGACATACTCTAATACACGCCATAATATTGGATTTATGGTAGTTGATTCTCTTATTCAAAATCTACAGCCAAGTAATATCTCTAAAAAAAGTTTTGAGGGTGAACTCTACAAAAAGGGTGATTTACTACTGTTAAAACCTACTACTTTTATGAATTTGTCTGGTAAAAGCGTGCAAGCTGTTGCAAATTTTTACAAGATTAATTTAGATGATATATTGGTAGTTCATGATGAGATAGATATACCTTTTGGTGCTATTAAGCTTAAAAAGGGTGGTGGAAGTGGTGGACATAATGGTTTAAAATCTATTGACACAATGGTAGGAAAAGAGTATAATCGTTTGAGATTGGGTGTTGATAAACCAGAAAGAAAAGAGATGGTAGCAGGTTATGTATTGGGCAGATTTAACCCAAAAGAGGAGTCTGTTTTGGATAGATTTGTAGAGCTTGGCTCAAAAGTTGCAAAAGAGTGGATTAATAAGCCATTAAGTGAATTAAAGAGTCTTTATTCAAAAAGAGATGGTAGTTACCTGTATGAGTAGAGCTTTTCTTTATATACTAAAAAGATATTTTATAACTTTTTTTATTGTTTCTATTGGTATGGTTTCTATTGTTTCTCTAATTGATTTTCTTCAACATATTGGCTCTATTAGGGGAGCTAATAGAGCTATGTTATACTTCTATTATACATTTAACAATACATTTACACTTTTATATCCAATAGCATTAGTTTTTGCTGCTATTATAGTGTTGTCGTCTCTTCTTTTTAAAAATCATTTACTCTCTTTAGCCTCTTTTGGTTACCCTAAAAGTTTTATTATTAAACCTTTACTATTGGCATCTTTGATAATATATTTTATTGTTGTTGGATTAAATTTTACAAAGTTTGCATATGCTGGAGATAAGGCAGAGGCTATATTAAATAGTGAAAATAGCTCTTACTCATCTTTGGATAATATATTTTTTAAATATAACAACTCTTTTGTTGCAGCAAAAAAGTTGGATATTGTAAATAAAGAGTTAAAGGGTATTAATCTATACCATGTAGATAATGAAAAGGTAGATTATATTTTAGAGATAAAGAGTGCAAAGTTTAGCGATGGCTCTTGGGTTGCAAATGGTATAACTAAAAAGATATTTAAATATAGGGATGGTGTTCCTATTGGGTATGATGTAGAGAAGTTAGAGAGTGCTAAAATTTTAAGAGCTTACTATCCTAAGGTTATAAAGCTTTTGTATGAGGGTAAGAGAATGAGTATTACAGATGGAATTAAGGCTCAAAAGTTACTAAAAAAACAGAATATCGATAATTCAAAAATTGAGAGTGCTTTGTATCAGAAGTTACTTATGCCTTTGTTTGCACCAATTTTAATTGTTTTGCTATCTATTTTAACCCCAATTCATAAGAGATATTTTGGCAGGGCTAAATTCTTTTTTTACAGCTTGGGTGCAACGCTGGTTATTTGGACACTTCTTTATAGTGTAAATATGATGAGTGTAAATGGAGTAGTTCCTGTATATTTGGGGCAACCTCTTATTATTTTAGCTCTTATTGTATTAACTTTGGCGGTATGGATTAGAAAGAGAAGCACTATATAAAACCTTTTTGGGTAAAATTACTAAAAAGAAATTAAGGTTTATATATGTCTATTAATTTTAAGTTAGCAGAAAAAGAGTTTAAAACACCACTTTATATATACGATTTTGAGTATATGCGTAATCAATACAGAGAGCTTAAAAGTGCTTTTGAGGGTAGTAAATCTTTAATAACATATGCAGTTAAGTCAAATTCAAATTTAAGTGTAATATCTAATTTTGCAAAAGAGGGTAGTGGGGCAGATTGTGTTAGTATTGGAGAGGTTAAAAGAGCTTTAATGGCTGGGATTGAGCCATATAAGATAATATTCTCTGGTGTTGGTAAGAGTTACAGCGAGATAAAAGAGGCGCTAGAGCTTAAGATATTAATGATAAATGTAGAGAGTGAAGCTGAACTATTTTTGGTAGAAGAGGTAGCAAAAGAGCTTGAAGTTGAGGCTAGAGTATCTATTAGAGTTAATCCAAATGTTGATCCTAAGACCCATCCATATATCTCTACTGGTTTGCATGAGAATAAGTTTGGTGTAGATATTGATATGGCAAAGAGAATGTATATAATAGCTAAAAAGAGTAATAGTTTAGACCCTATTGGAATACACTTTCATATAGGCTCTCAGCTTACAAATTTAGAGCCAATAGCAGAGGCAGCAGAGATTATTGCAGATTTGGTTAAATCTTTAAAAGCAATAGATATTGATATTAAATTTTTTGATGCTGGTGGTGGCTTGGGAGTTAGATACAGTGATGAAATTTTAATTGAGCCTAGCAACTATGCAAAGGTTATAATTGATGCGGTTAAGGGGTTGGATGTAACTATTATTTGTGAACCAGGCAGGTATTTGAGTGCAAACGGTGGCTATTTATTAACAAAAGTTTTATATGAGAAAAAAAATGGAAACAAGAGATTTACAATAGTTGATGCTGCTATGAATGATTTGCTTAGACCATCTTTGTATAATGCGTATCATAGAATTGAGTTGGTTGAGCCAAAGAGTGGTGATGAGAGTGAGAGTGATGTGGTTGGACCAATTTGTGAGAGTGGAGATTTTTTGGGTAAAGATGTAATGTTGCCAAAGCTTGATGGTGGGGAGTTGCTTGTAATTTATAGTGCCGGGGCGTATGGATTTACAATGGCAAGTAACTACAATACAAGAGGCAGAGCTTGTGAAGTTGCTTATGATAATGGAGAGTTTAGAGTTATTAGAAGAAGAGAGAGTTTTGAAGATTTAATTGAGGCAGAGAGACTCTACCTACAAGGATAGAATATGGATTTAAATGAGATAAGAGTTAAGCTAGATGAGATAGATAACCAAGTATTAGAGCTTTTTAACAAACGATTAGAGCTTGTTGAGAAAGTTGCAGAGTATAAGAGTAGGAAAAATGAGTCTATATATCGCCCCAAGAGAGAAAGAGAGATAATAGAGAGATTAAAAAAGATAAATAGTGATATGGGTGGAAAGTTGAGCAGTGAGCTTATAGAAGCTCTATTTTCTCAAATTATATCTACATTTAGAAATTATGAAAAGCATGAATTGATAGCTTATCTTGGACCAGAAGCGAGTTTTACCCATCAAGCAGCAGAGAAGAGGTTTGGTTTGAGTGGTAATTATGTTCCTATTACTACAATAGATGGTGTATTTAGAGAGGTGAGTAGAGATAAGGCTACTTTTGGGGTGGTGCCAATAGAGAATACAACAAATGGTATTGTAAGTGATACAATTAATTGCTTAAATGATTATGATTTAAAAATTGTAGGTGAAGTCGTTTTAAATGTTCATCATGTATTTGCATCAACTTGTAGCGATATTAAAAAGATAAAAAAGATATATTCAAAAGATATTGCTTTTAATCAGTGCAGTAATTTTTTAAGAGATTTTGGGCTTGATAATGTAGAGCTTGTGCCTGTTGATTCTACTGCAAAAGCAGCTCAACTTGCGAAAGAGGAGGAGTTTACAGCATCAATTTGTGCTGAGGTAGCAGCTAAGATGTATGATGTTCCAATTGTCTTTAGAAATATTGAGGATGATGATAAGAATAGAACTAGATTTTTTGTAATTAGTAAGATTGAAGTTGAGGCGAGTGGAAATGACAAAACTTCAATTTTAGCTAAATTGCCAAATAGACCAGGTGCTTTGGTTGATTTTTTACTCGATTTTAAAGCAAAAAATATAGATTTAACCAAAATTAAGTCTCATATAGTTGGGGGAGTTTCGATATTCTTTTTAGAGTTTAATGGGCATAAGAGTGATGATGATATTGCATATATATTAAATAGATATAGCGATAGTATAAAAATTTTAGGTTCATATGTAAAAGAGGCAGATGATGTATAAAAAATATATAGAAAATTTAAAGAGTTATGAGGCAGGTAAGCCAATAGAGCTTATAGTTAGAGAGTATGGAATTGAACCAAAAGATGTAATTAAGTTGGCATCTAATGAGAATCCACTTGGGTGTTCAAAGAGAGTTAGTGAAGCTATTGCCAAAAGTGCAGATAGAGCATATCTGTATCCTGACGATAGTATGTTTGAGTTAAAAGAGGCTCTATCTAATAGGTTTGGAGTTGATAGTAAAGAGATAATTATTGGCGCAGGAAGTGACCAGATATTAGAGTTTATATCTCATATAAAGCTTGATGAGGGCTCTAAAATCCTAACTTCTAATATTACATTTGCAATGTATGAGATATATGCAAAGGGGTTTGGTGCAGAGGTTATAAAGACAGATAGTTATAGGCATATAGTTGATGAGTTTATAGAAAAAATAGATAGTGAAAACCCAGATATTGTATATATATGCACACCAAATAATCCAACAGGCGATGCAACTAGAAGAGATGATATATTTAAGATAATTGATGCAACACCTAAAGAGTCTTTAGTGGTTGTTGATTGCGCTTATATGGAGTATGTAGATAGTAGAGACTATTTTGTAGAGCCAAAAGATTTTATTAAGTATAGTAATGTAGTATATTTAGGAACATTCTCTAAAGCTTACGGGCTTGGAGGAATGAGGGTAGGATATGGCATTGCAAATAGAGAATTAATTGATATATTGTATAAAGTAAGACCACCATTTAATATTACAACACTATCTTTGCTTGCAGCGATAGAGGCATCTAAGGATAGTGATTTTGTGGTTAGAAGTGTAGAGTTAAACTCAAAAGAGATGAGTAGATATGAAGAGTTTGCAAAAGAGAATGGTATTGAGTATATTCCTAGTTGGACAAATTTTATAACATATCTTTTGGGTGAAAATAGAGACTCTACTAAAATAGCTAATAATTTAATGAAAAAGGGTATAATTGTTAGAGACTTAGCAAGTTATGGTTTAAACGCCATAAGAGTAACAATTGGCAAAGAGGAGCAAAATAGTAGATTATTTAAAGAGCTTAAAGAGGAGATTTAGTGCCAAAAGCTATTTTTTTAGATAAAAAACCAAAATTAAAGATTAAAAATAAAGAAAAATATGCTAAATTGAGTGTAGAGTCTATTAAAATAGCAATTAAAGAGTTAAATTTAGAGTATAAGAGAGTCGATGAAGTTGATATATATAATATATTCATCTATCTGGAGCAAAAAAAGAGGGGGTAACAGTTGAATATAAAGAGTTACAGCATTAAAGAGCTAGAAGAGTTATCATCAAAAATTAGAGATAAGATATTAACAACAGTAAGTAAAAATGGGGGACACTTAAGCTCAACTTTAGGTGCTACAGATTTGATTGTTGCAATGCATTATGTTTTTGATGTTAAAAATGACCCTTTTATTTTTGATGTTTCTCACCAAGCATATGCTCATAAACTTCTTACAGATAGATGGGAAGATTTTGATACACTTCGCCAATTTGGAGGAGTTTGTGGATATATATCTCCAGATGAGAGTGAATTTGATTACTATAAAGCAGGACATAGCTCTACTTCAATATCTCTTGCAGTCGGAGCTGCAAAAGCTATAAAACTAAAGGGTGAAGATAGAACGCCTGTTGCTCTAATTGGAGATGGCTCTATGAGTGCAGGAATGGTTTATGAAGCTCTAAATGAGTTAGGAGATAGAAAATATCCAGTAGTGATAATATTAAATGATAATGAGATGTCTATTGCTAAACCAATAGGGGCAGTTAGTAGGTATCTTTCAACAAAGATGGCATCTCCTTTTTATCAAAAATTTAAAAAGAGAGTTGAGAGTTTTATAGAACAGATGGGGGAGAGTGCTACTTATATGGCTAAGAGATTTGAAGAGTCTTTTAAGTTAATTACCCCTGGTGTATTGTTTGAAGAGCTTGGATTGGAGTATATAGGACCAGTTGATGGTCATGA
>JALSPE010000130.1 GCA_026986085.1 Campylobacteraceae bacterium
TTTATGGTCTTCAACCTCCTCTTTTGGCAAAATATCATCATAAATTACTTCAGCATCATATTGGCTATACTCATCTTTTAGTTTTAATGCACTATTTGGCACATTGCCCAACCCTCGCCACTTAAATAATCCTCTCTTTTCAAAGTATCTATCTATTAGCTTTTGTGCATTAAGGTTACCCTCCATAGTAACACTTCTTTTATATTGAATCTCCAATTTACATCTATTTTGCACAAATTGGCGAACAATCATCAGCACCCCTTCCATTACATCAACAGGTTCAAAACCACTAACTACAACTGGGCGTTTATATTTATTTGGGAATATTGAATATATTTTAGCCCCACTAATTACACTAACATGGCTTGGTCCTATAAAGGCATCTATTTGGTTACTATAGCTATCTGTATTCTCATCTCTGCTGTCAATTAACTCTTGCATAATCTCTGGCACTGTTACATGATTTATATGAAAATAGATATTATTCAACCCTTTTTTAATTGCATACTCTAAAACTCCTGCTGTCATTGGTGTAGTAGTTTCAAATCCTATTGCAAAAAATATCACCTTTTTATCAGGATTTTCTATAGCAACTTTTAAAACATCTAAAGGTGAGTAAACAAATCTAACATCTGCTCCATTTGCTCTTGCATCTTGTAAACTTCCACGACTCCCTGGAACTTTTATCATATCTCCAAGAGTGCAAAGAATTACATCTTCTTGCATTGCTAAAACAAAGGCATGATCAATTCTCTCTTTTGGCATCACACAAACTGGACAACCTGGACCATGAATAAAATTGATATTTTTAGGCATCAACTGCTTTAGACCATACTTCATAATAGTATGAGTATGCCCACCACAAACCTCCATAATATTTATATCTCTATCAAGTTTAGCAGCCTCATCCTTTATTAACTTCGCAAGAGCTTTTATTGTCTTGCCATCTCTAAAATCATCATAGAGATTTTTAAGCTCTATACTCACTCTATACTCCTGTTTTCGCAATTATCATCATCTAAGATAGCTTTTTGCCTCTCTTCTTCATCAAGTGCTTCTAAAATCTCTCTATATGTATCTATGGAGGCTAGAGCCTCCTCTTCATCTATTTTACTCATTACAAATCCAATGTGAATTAAGACATAGTCACCAACTTTTACTTCATCATCAGCTACCATCATTAAATTTGCTTCTCTTTTAACTCCAAATGTATCTACAACACACATTAAATTATCATCACTTATCTCTACAACTTTGCTAGGGATAGATAGGCACACAACTTCTCCTTTATATTTTACTACTTATCTCATTTTTCTTTTAAACTCTATCCAATTAGCCACTGATTTAATGCTATCTATATCATTTATATTAACCTCTAATATATCTACATTTGGTTTTATGGCTCTTGCTGCTCTCTTTTCGGCTTCTATATCATATTTAAAATATGGTAAAAGGTCTGTTTTTGTAAATAGTATTAAATCTGCTTGTCTAAACATTACAGGATACTTTGCTATCTTATCTTCACCCTCTGGAATAGATACTAAAACAATATTTAAATGTGTTCCAACATCATAACTAGCTGGACAGACTAAATTGCCAACATTCTCTACAAAGAGCACATCTATATCATTCAAAGGTATATTATGCAACCCTTTATGAACCATAAAAGCATCTAAATGACAAGCACTTCCTGTCTGAATTTGCTGGGCAATTATCCCTTTTGCTTTTAATCTGTCGGCATCCTTGTTTGTCTCTAAATCTCCCTCTACAACACCAAATTTAAAATTTGCAACATCTGCCAAACTCTCTAATAGTGTTGTCTTTCCACTACCTGGGCTACTCATTAAATTAACACCTAAAACTCCAGCCTCTTCTAAGTGTGCTCTATTGTGAGCAGCTTCGTG